>NZ_JBGFQZ010000050.1:0-12175 GCF_041295535.1 Cellulomonas sp. ICMP 17802
GAGAAGCCACCCCTACGGGGGTGGCTTCTTCTGTTTCCCAGGAAAGCAATTGTGCGCGCAACGTCGGGCGTATTGATCACCATGAATCACCGCAGTGTCGTCCCCGCTCCGCCCATTCGGCGCGGCCCCACGGCCGCCGTTCGGCGTCCGGAGCAGGGGATGAGACGATGGGGCGGTCGATCGCGACGAGGAGAGCACACAGATGAACAGCGAGAATCGTGCCGGCGGCACACCTGACGACCGTGGTCGGTCGGGTGGAGCGAACCGTGGCCGACCCGACGGCGGACACAGCTCCGCGCGTGGTCCCCGGGATTCGCAGGGCCGAGGCTCAGCCCCGCGGTCCGGCTCGTCCGACCGTTCCGGCGCCCCGCGCTCGAGCGATCGTCCGCGTTCCGACGGTTCTCGCGACTCGCGCGGCGCTCGGCCCGCGTACGGGGCCGGCGACGACCGGGGCGGACGCCCCTCGAGCGGTGCACGTTCCGGCGACTCGCGCGGAGGCCGGCCCTCGTCCGGCGGCGACCGTCCGTCCTACGGTGACCGTTCCGGTGGTGGGCGGTCCTACGGCAGCCGTCCGTCGGGCGACCGTCCCTCGTACGGTGACCGCTCCGGTGGCGGCGACCGCAGCCGCGGTGGCGAGCGTCCCTCGTATGGTGACCGTTCGGGTGGTGAGCGGTCATCTGGGAGCCGCCCCTCGGGTGACCGTCCGTCCTACGGCAGCCGCCCCGCGGGTGACCGTCCTTCCTACGGCAGCGGTCCGTCCGGTGATCGCCCGTCGTATGGAGACCGGTCCGGTGGCGGCGACCGTGGCCGCGGTGGTGACCGTCCCTCGTACGGTGACCGCTCCGGTGGTGAGCGGTCCTCTCGGAGCCGCCCCTCGGGTGACCGTCCGTCCTATGGCAGCCGTCCGTCCGGAGATCGTCCGTCGTATGGTGACCGGTCCTATGGTGGTGACCGTGGCCGCGGTGGCGAGCGCCCCTCGTACGGTGACCGGTCCGGTGGTGACCGGTCCTATGGCAGCCGTCCGTCGGGCGACCGTCCGTCCTATGGCAGCCGTCCGTCGGGCGACCGTCCCGCCTACGGGAGTCGTCCGTCCCCTGACCACCCGTCCTACGGTGACCGGTCCGGCGGTGAGCGGTCCTCCGGGAGCCGCCCCTCGGGCGACCGCCCGTCCCATGGCAGCCGCCCCGCGGGTGACCGCCCGGCCTACGGGAACCGCCCCTCCGGCGACCGTCCCTCGTACGGGAACCGCCCCTCCGGCGACCGTCCCTCGTACGGCGACCGCTCCGGTGGCGACCGTGGCCGCAGCGACCGTCCTGCGTACGGCGACCGCTCGGGCAGCCGCCCGTCGGGCGACCGTCCGGCCTACGGCGACCGTCCCGGCGGCGACCGTGGCCACGGCGGGCAGCGTGCGTCGGGCGAGCGCTCGAGCTACCGGCCCTCGGGTGACCGGCCCGGCGGCGACCGTCCGCGCAGCGACCGTCCGAGCGGCGAGCGTCCAGGCGGCGAGCGGCGTGCGTACGGCGACTCGGGCAGCCGGCCGTCGGGTGCCCGCCCGACTTCCGGCGACCGCGGTGGTCGCGCGCCCTCCGGGGACCGGCCCGAGCGCTCCGGTTCGGGTCGTCCCCCGGCGGGCGGGAACCGGGCGGACCGTCCGGCCACGGGCGATCGTCGGCCCCCTGCCGGTCGCTCCGGCCACGACGGTGCGCGCGGCGGCTACGCCTCGGCGCCCGACCGTCGCGAGAGCAGCGACGACCGGCGTCTCACGCGCCCGCCGCAGGAGGAGCGCGTCGTCGCGCCCGAGATCCCGGACGAGGTCGTGTTCAGCGACCTCGACCGGTCGGTCCGCGGGCGGCTGCGCACGCTGAGCAAGGAGAACGCCGACGGCGTCGGTCGTCACCTGGTGATGGTCGGGCGCCTGCTCGACACGCAGCCGGAGCTGGCGTACGAGCACGCGCAGGCGGCGGTGCGTCGGGCCGGACGGGTCGACGTGGTCCGTGAGGCGGCCGGCCTGGCCGCCTACCGCACGGGCCGGTATGCCGAGGCGCTGCGGGAGCTGCGGACCGTGCGCCGGCTCAACGGCTCGTCGGAGCACCTGGCGATCATGGCGGACTGCGAGCGGGGGCTCGGTCGACCCGAGCGCGCGCTCGCCCTGGCGCAGGAGCCCGAGGCGGACACGCTGGACGCGGACGCCGCGATCGAGCTCGCGATGGTCGTCAGCGGCGCCCGGCTCGACCTCGGCCAGGCCGAGGCGGCCGTCGCGTCCCTGTCGACACCCGCCGTGCGGGCAGGCACGGGCCTCGTCGCCATCCGCGTGGCCCAGGCGCGCGCGGCTGCGCTCGAGGCGGCCGGCCGGTCCGACGAGGCGGCGGCCGAGCTGGCCCCGTACACGCAGGACCAGCTCGACGAGGCCTCCGGCGACGTCGAGGTCGAGGACGAGGTGCTCGCGTTCGACCTCAGCGAGTTCGACGAGGACGGCGAGTACGACGAGGACGACGAGTCGGACGAGGACGAGGGTGCCGCTGAGGCGGTCGCCGACGACTTCGCCGGCGAGCTCGGGCGCGACGACGACGCGGCCGACGACGCCGACGCGTTCGACGACGAGGCGGACGAGGACGCGGGAGACCCCGACCGGCCGCTGAGCGACGGCGACGACGTCGTGGCGTCGGAGATCGCGACCGAGGACGACGAGGACGGCGCCGACGACCGCGCGCTCGAGGAGCCCGAGGCCCTGCTCAGCGGGCGCGGGTCGGACGAGCCGGAGGGCGGTCGGTGACGGGCGGTCTCGTCGGGTCGTCGACCCCGCCGGCCGACCGGTTCGACCTCGCGCTCGTCGACCTGGACGGCGTCGCCTACCGCGGGCACGACCCGATCGACGGCGCGGCCGAGGGGCTGACGACCGCGCGCGAGCGGGGCATGCGGCTGGTGTTCGTCACCAACAACGCCTCCCGGGAGCCCGAGTCGGTCGCGGACCAGCTCACGGACCTCGGGATCGTCACGCACGCCTCCGAGGTGATGACCGCGGCGCAGGCTGCCGCGCAGCTGCTGCGGACGCGCCTGCCGCGCGGCGCCAAGGTGCTCGTCGTCGGAGGCGCCGGCCTGGTCACGGCCGTCCGTGCGGCCGGGTACCAGGTAGTGCACTCGGCCGACGACGAGCCGGCGGCCGTCGCGCAGGGCTTTGCGCCCGAGGTCGGGTGGCACGAGCTGGCGGAGGCGGCGTACGCCGTCGGCCGCGGCGCGTGGCACGTGGCGTCGAACCTCGACCTCAGCCTGCCGACGGCGCGCGGGTTCGCGCCCGGGAACGGTTCGCTGGTCGGGGCCGTGCAGGCCGCGACCGGCGTCGTGCCCGACAGCGCGGGCAAGCCGTCGCCGACGATGTACCGCATGGCGGTGGAGCGGGTGGGAGCCCGCGAGACGCTGGTGATCGGCGACCGCCTCGACACCGACCTGGCCGGCGCGCGGGCGGGCGGCTACATCGGTCTGCACGTGCTCACCGGCGTCAGCTCGGCGCGCGACGACGTGCTCGCCGCCCCCGGCGAGCGCCCGCACCTGATCGGTGCGGACCTGCGGTCGTTGCTGGTCGCCCACCCCGAGCCCCAGCAGGGCGCGGACGGCTGGTGGACGGTGCGGGAGGCCTCGGCCCGGGTGGTCGGCGGCGCGCTCGAGATCGGGCGCGGGACGCCCAGGTCCGTCGAGGACCACGTCGACGTCGTGCGGGCCGCGTGCGCGGCGGCGTGGGCGACCGTCGACGGCGGCGGCGAGGTCGACCCGGGCTCGGTGCCCGAGCTGGCGACGGGCCCCGCCTCCGACTGACCCGGTTGTGTGTGGCGGCCGAGCGGTCTCGCCGGCGGCAGGTAGCGTGGGCGCGGTCCCGTTCGTGCGCGGCCTCGCCGCGGCGGGTCCGCCCGGTGGCCGGGACCGAAGGACGACGAGAGCGCTGGAGGCGGTGCAGTGAGTCAGGACGGAACGCCGGTGACGGCGACCCACCCCGACGGTTCGACGACGACGTCCGACGACGCCGTCGACGAGGCGCTGTCGCGGCTCGCCGGTCTCGAGGACCAGCCGCTGCGCGCGCACGTCGGCGTCTTCGAGGCCGTCCACGGCGCGCTGCAGGACCGGCTCGCGGACACCGAGGGCTGACCGCCGGTGACCACACGCCTCGACACCGAGCTGGTGCGGCGCGGGCTGGCCCGCTCGCGTCGGCACGCGGGGGAGCTGATCGCGTCCGGCCGGGTCACCGTCGACGGTGCGGCCGTCTCGCGCAGCGCCGTGCAGGTGACCGACGAGCGCGAGGTCGCGGTCGAGCCCGACGACGACCCCGGCTACGCGTCCCGCGCCGGCCACAAGCTCGCGGGTGCTCTCGACGCGCTCGGTGCGGACGGCCCGGTGGTCGCCGGCCGCCTGTGCCTGGACGCCGGCGCGAGCACGGGTGGGTTCACGGACGTCCTGCTGCGGCGGGGAGCGGCCGGGGTGGTCGCGGTGGACGTCGGGCACGACCAGATGGTCGACGCGCTGCGGGACGACCCCCGCGTCGACGTCCGGGAGGGCGTCAACGTCCGGTCCCTGAGCCGCGGCGACGTCACGCCCGCCCCCGGGCTCGTCGTCGCCGACCTCTCCTTCATCTCCCTGACCCTTGTGCTGCCCGCCCTGGTCGACGTGGCCGCGGCGGACGCCGACCTGCTGGTCATGGTGAAGCCGCAGTTCGAGGTCGGTCGCGAGCGGCTCGGGTCGGGCGGCGTCGTCCGGCTGCCGGAGCTGTGGGTCGAGGCGGTCGCCGGGGTGGCCCGGACGGCGGCGGACCTCGGGTTCGGGGTGCTCGGCGTCGTGCGCAGCCCCCTGCCCGGACCGAGCGGCAACGTGGAGTTCTTCCTCTGGCTGCGGCACGCCGACGACGGCTCCGGCGTCGAGGTCCCGGTCGAGAGCATCACCGCCGCCGTGCTCGAGGGCGAGCGATGAGCCGGCGCGCGCTCGTCGTCACCCACGGGGGACGCGAGGAGGCCGTGCACGCGACCCTCGACGTGGTGCGCGAGCTCGAGCGGGCCGGCGTCGAGCCCGTGCTGGCCGCCGAGGACGCCGTGGCCGCGGACCTGCCGGCGTTCGAGCTCGCCGTGGTGCTCGGCGGCGACGGGACGATCCTGCGGGCCGCCGAGCTCACGCGGGGGACGTCCGTGCCCCTGCTCGGCGTCAACCTCGGGCACGTCGGGTTCCTCGCCGAGAGCGAGCGCGACGACATCGGCGAGGCCGTCCGCCGGCTCACGGCGGGGGAGTTCGAGATCGAGGAGCGCGGCACGCTGGACGTGCGGGTCATCCGGCCCGACGGGGGCGTCGGCACAGGGTGGGCGCTCAACGAGGCCGCGCTGGAGAAGGTGAACCGCTCGCGCATGCTCGAGGTGCTGCTCGAGGTCGACGGCCACCCGCTGTCGTCGTTCGGGTGCGACGGGATCGTCTTCGCGACCGCGACGGGCTCCACGGCGCACGCGTTCTCGGCCGGCGGCCCCGTGGTGTGGCCCGACGTCGACGGCATGATCCTGGTGCCCCTCTCCGCGCACGCCCTGTTCGCCCGTCCGTTGGTGGTCGGCCCCCGCAGCCGCCTCGCCGTCGAGGTGCTCGAGCGGTCGCCCGCGGCGGGGCTGGTCACCATGGACGGCCGGCGCCGGCTCGAGGTGCCCCACGGCGCCCGCGTCGAGGTCACCCGCAGCGACGTCCCCGTGCGGCTCGCGCGGCTGACGCCGGCGCCCTTCACCACGCGGCTGGTGCACAAGTTCGGCCTGCCGGTCGACGGCTGGCGCGGCCGGCCCAGCGCCCCGCGGCCCACGTTCCCCGACAGCTCGGAGGCGGCGCGGTGATCGAGGAGATCCGGATCGAGAACCTCGGGGTCATCGGCCGCGCGCACGTCGAGCTGGGCCCGGGCCTGACGGTGCTCACGGGCGAGACGGGCGCGGGCAAGACGATGGTGCTCACGGCGCTCAACCTGCTGCTCGGCGGCAAGGCGGACCCGGCGACCGTCCGCGTCGGGTCGTCGTCCGCGGCGGTCGAGGGTCGGGTCGTGCTGGCGCCGGGCGCACGGGCGCTCGGGCGGGCGCAGGAGGCCGGCGCCGAGCTCGACGACGACGGGACCCTGGTGCTCCTGCGGACCGTCGGGGCCAGCGTCGACGGCACCGCCGGACGCTCGCGCGCGGTTGTGGGCGGTCGGTCGGTGCCTCAGGGGCTGCTGGCCGAGCTGGCGGACGAGCTGGTCACGGTGCACGGGCAGGCGGACCAGGCGCGACTGCGCTCGCCGGCCGTGCAGCGCGAGGCGCTCGACGAGTTCGCCGGGGCCGGCCACGGGGAGCTGCTGGGGCGCTACCGCGTCGCCTGGGCCGAGCGGGCCCGGGTCGACGCGGAGCTCACCGAGCTGGTGGACCGGGCGCGCGACCGCACGCGGGAGGCGGAGCTGCTGCGGCTGGGCCTGGCGGAGGTCGAGCGCGTGGACCCGCAGCCCGACGAGGACGTGACGCTCGCCGAGGAGGTCGACCGGCTCTCGCACGCCGAGGACCTGCGGACGGCCGCGGCGGGGGCGCACACCGCGCTCGTCGGCGGCGACGACGCGACCGACGAGGCGGCCGCGGTCGGCACGATCGAAATGGCGAGGCGCCTGCTCGAGCACGAGGGCACGCACGACCCCGCGCTCGCGGCCTTGGCGACCCGCGTGGCCGAGGCCGGGTACCTGCTGGCCGACGTGTCGACCGAGCTCGCGGCCTACCTCGAGGACCTGCAGGCCGACCCGCTGCGCCTCGACGCCGCCCAGCGTCGCCGCGCCGAGCTGGGCAGCCTGACGCGCAGCTATGGCTCGACGGTTGCCGAGGTGCTCGCCTGGGCGGACACCGCGGGCCGCCGCCTGCTCGAGCTCGACGGCGGGGACGAGCGCATCGAGGCGCTGCGCGCGGACCGCGCCCGCCTGGACGGCGAGCTCGACGCGCTCGCGCAGCAGCTGACCCGTGGCCGCCTGGACGGAGCCGGTCGGCTGTCGGCCGTGGTGTCGGAGGAGCTGGCCGGCCTGGCCATGGGCGGCGCCGAGCTGCGCGTCGTCGTCGAGCCCGCGGACGCGCCGGGCCCGCACGGGGCCGACCGGGTCGAGATGCTGCTGGTGCCGCACGCCGGGGCCCCGGCACGGCCGCTCGGCAAGGGTGCCTCCGGCGGTGAGCTGTCGCGGGTGATGCTGGCCATCGAGGTCGCGCTGGCGACCGCGCCGGGCGCCACCCGGCCCGGAACGTTCGTGTTCGACGAGGTGGACGCGGGAGTCGGCGGCCGGGCCGCGATCGAGGTCGGGCGGCGCCTGTCCTCGCTCGCGCAGGGCAGCCAGGTGCTCGTCGTGACGCACCTCGCGCAGGTCGCGGCGTTCGCCGACCGGCACCTCGTGGTGACCAAGTCGACCGCCGACGGGGTCGATGTGGTCACCGAGTCGGACGTGCGCTTGGTCACGCGGGACGACCGCGTCCGCGAGCTGGCCCGCATGCTCTCCGGTCAGGAGGACTCCCACGCCGCGCGGACGCACGCCGCAGAGCTTCTCGAGCTCTCGGCCGTGGGACGATGAGCGGCGATGAGAGCCTCCCTACG
Organism: Cellulomonas sp. ICMP 17802; assembly: GCF_041295535.1. Classification (NCBI taxonomy): domain Bacteria; kingdom Bacillati; phylum Actinomycetota; class Actinomycetes; order Micrococcales; family Cellulomonadaceae; genus Cellulomonas; species Cellulomonas sp. ICMP 17802. Next base: position 7,594 of record NZ_JBGFQZ010000050.1, read on the forward strand.
CAGACGCACCGCCCTGCCCGAATCCGGTGACACCACCGGTCCGGCCCGTGTCGACCCTCGCACCAAGGCGCTGACCAAGCGCCTGCGCCCGGGCGACATCGCGGTCATCGACCACCTGGACCTCGACCGTGTCTCGGCGGAGGCCCTGGTGGCGTGCCAGCCTGCGGCCGTCCTGAACTCGGCCCGCTCGACCTCGGGCCGGTACCCGAACCTGGGCCCCGAGATCCTGGTCGCCGCGGGCATCCCGCTGATCGACGACCTCGGCGCGGACGTGATGGCCGTGACCGAGGGCCACCGCCTCCGCGTGGTCGACGGCGCGGTCTACGACGGGGACACGCTCGTCGCCGAGGGCGTGCTGCAGACCGCGGTCACGGTCGAGGCGGCCATGGAGGAGGCCCGCGCCGGCCTGTCCGTGCAGCTGGAGTCGTTCGCCGCGAACACCATGGACTACCTGCGCCGCGAGCGGGACCTGCTGCTCGACGGTGTCGGCGTGCCCGACATCTCGACGGTCATCGACGGCCGCCAGGTGCTCATCGTGGTGCGCGGGTACCACTACAAGGAAGACCTGGTCACGCTGCGCCCGTACATCCGGGAGTACCGGCCGGTGCTCATCGGGGTCGACGGCGGGGCGGACGCGATCCTCGACGCCGGCTGGAAGCCCGACCTCATCGTCGGCGACATGGACTCGGTCTCGGACCGGGCGCTGACCTGCGGGGCCGAGGTCGTCGTGCACGCCTACCGCGACGGGCGCGCGCCGGGCCTCGCCCGCGTCGAGCAGCTGGACGTCAAGCACGTCGTGTTCCCGGCCACGGGCACCAGCGAGGACGTGGCGATGCTGCTGGCCGACGACAAGGGCGCCGAGCTCATCGTCGCCGTCGGCACGCACGCCACGCTCGTCGAGTTCCTGGACAAGGGGCGGTCCGGCATGGCGAGCACGTTCCTCACGCGCCTGCGGGTCGGCAGCAAGCTCGTCGACGCCAAGGGCGTCTCGCGGCTGTACCGCAACCGGATCTCCAACCTGCAGCTCACGCTGCTCGTCCTCGCCGGCCTGCTGGCCCTCGGCGTCGCGCTCGCGTCGACCGCGGCGGGGCAGACCCTCATCGGCCTGCTGGGCGCCCGCGTCGACGACATCACCTCCTGGGTGAGCGGACTCTTCGGATGATCCCCGCCCCCCGCACCCTGCACCTGGTCCCGGCTCGCGCCGGCGACGGACCCGACGGAGACCTCGCACCGTGATCGACTTCCGCTACCACATCGTCTCGCTCATCTCGGTCTTCCTGGCGCTGGCCGTCGGCATCGCGCTGGGCGCCGGACCCCTCAAGGAGACGATCGGCGACACCCTCACCGGCCAGGTCGAGCAGCTGCGCGCGGAGAAGGACGCGCTGCGCGCCGAGCTCGACACCACGTCGGGCGACCTCAAGGACGCCGAGACGTACATCGACGCGGCCGGCCCGCAGCTGCTCGACGGGACCCTCACGGACCGGCGGGTCGCCGTCGTGGCGCTCGGCAAGGTCGACGAGGCGACGCGGACCGCGATCGACGACCGGCTCGCGCAGTCGGGTGCGTCGGTGACGGCGCACGTGACGCTCGAGGAGACCTGGTCGGACCCGGACGCGCGCACGTTCCGGCAGGCGCTCGTCGGCCAGCTGCTCACCTACCTGGACCCGGTCCCCGCCGCCGACGCGGGCGTCGAGGGCGAGCTCGCCTCCGCGCTGGTGCAGTCCCTGGTGACGGCGGACCCGACCAACCCCGACGCGCTCTCCGACGACGCCTCCGTGCTGCTCCAGCTGCTCTCGTCGAGCGAGAGCGACAGCCCGCTGGTCACCGTGGCCGACCCTGTCACGGTCCCGGCCGACGCGATCGTCGTGGTCGGCGTGCCGATCACCCCGCCGACCGCGGACGCGACGCCCAGCCCCGAGCCGTCGGCGTCGGTCGTCGCCGCGCAGCTCGCGGTGGTGAGCGCCGCGCAGCAGCTCTCGTCCGGTGCCGTCCTGGCCGACGGACCGCGCGGCAAGGGCAGCCTGGTGGACGCCGTCCTGGCGGACCAGGACCTGGCGGCCGCGGTCGCCACGGTCTCGGGCACCGAGCTGGTCACCGGGCAGGTCAACGTGCCGCTCGCGCTGGCCGCCAGGATCGCCGGGACCGTCGGGCACTACGGGTTCGGCGACGGCGAGACGCCGATCCCCGAGGCCGTCACGCTGCCGCCCGTCGACCGCACGCCGCGCGTGCCCGACGGCGCGTCCGGCGGGACCGAGGGATGACGGTCGGGCTGCTGCGTCGTGCGCTGGCCGGGCTGGCCGCCGGCACCGTGACGTCCGTGGTGCGCGGCGTGCTCGACGGCCAGGCCCCGGGCGGCCAGGCGCGCTGGGTGCGGACCAACCACCGCGGCGAGCCCATCAGCCTGCTCGAGGGGCCGGCCGTCGCCGCCGGGCTGCTCGCCGGCGGCCTCGTGGGCGCGCCGTCGACCCGCGGCGCGGTCGCACTCACGGTCGCCACGGCGTCGGGCGCTTCCTTCGGGCTGGTCGACGACCTCGGCGAGGACACCGCGTCCCGACGCAAGGGCCTGCGCGGCCACCTCGGCGCGCTGGCGCACGGCGAGCTGACCACCGGCGGCCTCAAGGTGCTGGGCATCGGCGCGGGCGCGCTCGTCACGGCAGCCGTCGCCACCCCCACGCACCGGGCCGACGGTACCCGGCGGTCGGCGGTCGGCTGGCTGGCGGACGTCGCCGCGTCCGGCGCGCTGGTGGCGTCCAGCGCCAACCTGCTCAACCTGCTCGACCTGCGGCCCGGCCGCGCGCTCAAGGCGGCCACGCTGGTCGCCGCGCCCCTTTCCCTCGCGCCCGGCGACGGTGCGGGCGCCGCGACCTCGGTGCTGGGGGTCGTCGGCGCCGCGATGGACCAGGACCTGGCCGAGGCCGACATGCTCGGGGACGGCGGCGCGAACGCGCTCGGCGCGACCCTGGGCACGGCCGTGGTGCTCAGCGCCCCGCGGCCCGTCCGGCTCGCGGTGCTGGCGGTGGTGGTCGGGCTCACCGTCGCCAGCGAGAAGGTGAGCTTCACGCACGTGATCGAGCGCACCCCGGTGCTGCGCGAGATCGACGCCTGGGGTCGACGGCCCGTCGACCCCCCGGTGGACCGGTCCGCGTGAGCCCGGCCGCGCGGCGCACGCTCGCCGGGCTCGGCGGCGCCGCCGCGATGATCGCGGCCGTCACCGTGCTGAGCCGCGTGCTCGGGTTCGCGCGCTACCTGGTGCAGGCGCACGCGTTCCACGACGGCAGCATCGGCGGCGTCTACAACGCGGCCAACACCCTGCCCAACGTCCTGTTCGAGGTCGCCGCGGGCGGTGCGCTGGCAGGGGCGCTGGTCCCCGTGCTGGCGCTGCCCGTGTCGCGCTCGCTGCGCAAGGACGTCGACGCGATCACGTCGGCGACGGTCGGCTGGACGCTGCTGGTGCTGGTGCCGCTCGGTGCGCTCCTCGCGGCCGGCAGCGGGCTCATCGCGTCGGCGTGGCCCGGCGACCTCGGCGACGCCCAGCGGGACCTGCTGCAGTACTTCATCGCCGTGTTCGCCGTCCAGGTGCCGATGTACGGCATCGCGGTGCTCCTCTACGCCGTGCTGCAGGCGCACAAGCGGTTCTTCTGGCCGGCGTTCGCCCCGGTGCTCTCCTCGCTCGTCGTCATCGCCACCTACCTGGTCTACGCGGCGCTGGCGGGCGGCGAGCTCGACGACCCGGCGGCCGTCCCCGGCGGCGCGCTCGCCGTGCTGGGCTGGGGGACCACGCTCGGCGTCGCCGCCATGTGCTTCCCGATGTTCGTGCCCGTCCACCGCCTCGGCGTGCGCATCCGCCCCACCCTGCGCTTCCCCGAGGGCGTCGGTCGACGGCTGGCGGCCCTCGCGTTCGCCGGGGTCGGCTCGCTGGTCGCCCAGCAGCTCTCGGTGATGGTCGCCCTGCTGGTGGCGTCCGCCCGGGGCAACGCCGGGACCTGGTCGGTGTACCTGTGGTCCCAGCAGGTGTACCTGCTGCCGTACGCGGTGCTCGTGGTCCCGCTGGCGACGTCGACGTTCCCGCGCCTGGCGCAGCGGTCCGCGTCCGGCGAGCGCGACGCGTTCGCGCGCATGGCGTCCGGCACCACGCGGGCCGTGCTCGCGGCGGCCGCGCTCGGTGGCGCCGCGCTGGCCGCGGCCGCGCCGGCCGTGACCGACGTGTTCGTCGCGATCGCCGACGGGGGAGCGGGCATGCGGGCGATGACCAGCACCATCACGTGGCTCATGCCGGGCCTGCTCGGCTTCGCCCTGATGTTCCACGCCTCCCGCGCGCTCTACGCCCTCGAGCGCGGCCGGTCCGCCATCGCGGCCAACGTGGCCGGCTGGGGGACCGTCGCCGTCGCGACGCCCCTGCTCGCGGCCGCCTACGCGCCGGCGGGTGGTGACCCCGAGGCCACGCTGCTGGCCCTCGCGCAGGCGAGCTCGCTCGGCATGCTCGTGGGCGGCACGGTCGCCGTCGTCCTGCTGCGCCGCGCCGCCGGTCGGGCCGCCACGGCCGGGCTGGTGCGGGCGCAGGCGGATCGGGTCGACCTCCGCG
>NZ_JBGFQZ010000051.1:0-11377 GCF_041295535.1 Cellulomonas sp. ICMP 17802
GACGTCCTCGCCGGCGGCTGGGCCGGGACGGCCGCCCCGCCGCCCTGCGCGTCGCCCGCGGGATCGCGGCGGACCTCGCCGAACCGCACACGCCGGCCGAGCCGCTCGACGTCCTCGCCGGCGGCTGGGCCGGCCTCCTGCTGGAGCTCGAGTGCGCGCGTCCGGCGTTCGCGGTGGTCCCCGGACGCCCGACCCCGTGACGGCGGGGACGATGGGGGCATGGAGATCCTGAGGTACCGGGCGTTCACCACCGCCGAGCCGAACCCCGCGTCGGGGAACCCCGCCGGGGTGGTGCTGGACGCCGAGGGGCTGACCGACGCCGACATGCTCGAGATCGCCGCCGGGCTGGGGTACAGCGAGACCGCGTTCCTCACCGCGATCGAGCCGGACGCGGCACGGGTGCGGTACTTCACCCCGCGCGCGGAGATCGCCTTCTGCGGGCACGCGACGGTCGCGTCGGGCGTCGCGCTCGCGCGGCGGCGGGACGCGGCGCCGGTCGTGCGGCTGACGACGAACGCCGGACTGGTGCCCGTCGAGGCCACGACGGAGCGGGCCACGCTGGTGGCCGTCGAGACGCCGATCGAGGAGCTGGACGACGCCCTCCTCGACGAGCTCCTGCGCGCGCTGCGCCTTGATCGCGGCGACCTGGACCCCGCCATGCGCCCGGCGCTGGTGCACGGCGGCAACCTGCACCCGCTCGTCGCGGTCCGCGCGGGCGTCCTCGGGCGGCTCGACCACGACGGCGACGCGGTGCTCCGGCTGCAGGACTCGCAGGGGTGGGACGGCACCGTGCCGGTGGTCGAGCGGCTGTCGGCGACGCGGTTCGCGTCGCGCAACCCGTTCCCGCGGGGCGGCATCCGCGAGGACCCCGCGACGGGGTCCGCGGCGGCCGGGCTCGGGGCGTACCTGCGGGCGCGGGGGTACATCGACGTCCCCGCGACGTTCACGGTCGACCAGGGGTCCGAGGTGGGTCGGCCGTCGCTCCTGGTGGTGGAGGTCCCGCGCGAGGGCCGCGTGCGGGTGTCGGGGACCGCGGAGGAGATGGCGGCGGGGGCGTCACCCGGAGATCACGGCGACCCCATCCGCTGACCGGCCGCGTCGGGCTCGGACGAGCCCCACGTCCGGTACCCGCCGCTGCCCGGCCCGTGGGTCTGCACCCACACCCGGGCGCGGGCGACCGCGGCGTCGCGGGCGGCGCGCGCGGCCACCTCGGCGGACGGCGATTCGGGTGCCGGCCAGGCGCACCACGCGCGCGTGTCGGCCGCGGACGGCGGCGGCTCGCCGACCGAGCGGCACGAGCTCACGGCCGTCGGGTGCGCCGCGGGAGCGGGGGACGGGCTCGGAGCACCACCGGTGGCGATCCCGCTCGCCACCAGAGCGAACACGGCGGTCCCGAGGGTGGCGCCGGCGATCCCCGCGAACCGGCGCGCGAGCACCACGCGGCGGCTCAGGTCACGCGGGGGCGCGTCCGCAGGCTCGGGCTGCAGCTCGAACTCGATCACGGTCTCGAGGTGGGCGTCGCGGCTCAGGGTCGCGTGGGTCATGGCACGGTCCCTTCGTGGTCGGCCGGCGTGCTTCTCGTCCCACCACGCTGCCGCGCCCCGGTCGGCGTGCATCGAGTAGCGCGCTACCCGTTCCCGGGGGTCGACCGGCACTCGCTACGCATCGGAGGCTGGCGGCGCGCCCGGGTCCGAGGTCTACCATCGCGACCATGAGCCTCGGGGGGCCATGGGTGGGACGCCACGGCGAGCTCGCGCGTGTGACCTCGACACTCACCGGCGACGACGGCTGGCGTGGCACGGTCATCGCCGGCCCCGCGGGTGTCGGCAAGACCCGGCTCGCCGCCGAGGCCACGGCGCGGATCGACGTGCGCGACCGGTCGGTGCAGTCCTTCGTCGCCACGGCCTCCGCCAAGCGCCTTCCCCTCGGTGTGTTCGCGGGTCTCCGGGTCCCCCACGGCAGCGCGGACCCGTTCCGGGTGGTCAGCGTCGTGCTCGACGCGCTGCTCGCGGGGACGGACGGAGCCCGCACCGTCATCGCGGTCGACGACGTCCACCAGCTCGACGAGACGTCGTCGCTCGTGGTGCACCAGCTGGTCCACAAGACCCGCGCCCGGGTGCTGCTGACCCTGCGCGTCGGCGAACCCGTGCCCGAGACCGTCGCCGCGCTGTGGAAGGACGGCCTGCTGGACCGCGTCGACCTCGCACCGCTGGCGGAGCCGGAGTCCGCCGAGCTGCTCCGCGCCGTCCTCGGCGGACCCGTCGACGCCGCCGCAGCAGCCAGGCTGTGGGACCTCACGCAGGGCAACGTGCTCTACGCGCGCCGCATCATCGACGACGAATGCCGCGCGGGTCGCCTCGAGCCCGCTGCGGGCACCTGGGTGTGGCACGGCGACCCGGTCCTGTCGCCGACCCTCATGGAGCTGATCACCGCCCAGATGGGGTCGATCCCGACCGACGTCGCCGACCTGGTCGACCTGCTCGCGATCGCCGAGCCGCTCCCGTTCGACGCTGTCCGAGCCGGCCTGGGCGGAGCCCCCATCGAGAGCGCCGAGACCGCCGGGCTCGTCGTCGCGACGCCGCACGGGCGACCCGACACCCTGCGGCTTGCGCACCCGTTGTACGGCGACGTCCGACGCCTCGGGATCGGCGCGGTGCGAGCCGCGCGGCTGCGCGGGGTGGCCGCCGGGATGCTCAAGTCCGACACACCGACCGTCCGACTCGGCGTCGACGCGGCCCTGCGGCGGGCGGTCCTCACCCTCGAGTCGGACCTGCCGCCCGACGGCGACCTGTTCCTCGCGGGGGCACGGGAGGCGTCCCGCCTGCTGCAGCTGGCGCTGGCGGAGCGACTCGCGGCGGCGTCGGCGGCCGCGGGTGGCGGGGCGGAGGCGCTCGTCGTCGGGGCGATGGCGGTGTCGTTGATGAGCCGCGGCGACGACGCGCGCGAGCTGCTCGCCACCGTCCCGTGGGAGGGACCCGACGCGTTCCTCGTCGCCCTGGCCACCCTGCGCGCGGGGAACCTGTTCTTCGACCTGGGTGATGCGGCCGGCGCCTCCGACGTGCTCGCCGAAGTCGTGGGGCTCGTCGGCGACCCGGCCGTCGCGAAAGGCCTGGCCGGGATCCACACCGCGATGGACGCCTTCCGCGGATTCCCCGACCAAGCCGTCGCGACGTCCGCGGCGCGCGCCGACTGGGCCGACCCCCCGGCCGTCGCGTCGATCCTGCTCGAGTGGGGGCTCCTCGTCGCGCACGGCGACCTCGGCGACACGACGGCGATGCGTCGCGACCTCCAGCTCGCGCAGCAGTTCTCCGAGGCCGACCCCGCGGTCGCCATGCTCCGGTACCCCGTCCTCATGACCTGCGAGGCGGCCCTCCTGGGCCTCGGCGAGCTCGAGGAGGCGGAGGAGCTGGTGGCCGAGGCCGTCGGCGCGCTGGCGGACCTCCCCGGCGCTCCGCAGGCGATGTCCGCGATGATGCTCGGCCTGACGGCGTTGGGCCGAGGGCAGCTGCCCGCGGCCCTCGACCACCTCTCGGCGTCGTCGGCCGCCTTCCTTGTCATGGGGGACACCTCGGGGTGGCTGGTCGTGGGCCTGCTCGCCGTCGTGCGAGCCGCCGCCCAGAGCGGCGACCCGGAGCGGGCAGCCGAGGCCTACGCGACGCTGCTCGCGCACCCGCACACCGGGTTCCTGCGGTACGCCCCGGAGATCGCGCTCGCGGACGCGTGGGTGGCCGCCGCCCAGGGCTCGACCACCCAGGCCCGGGACCGTGCGCTGGCCGCGGCCGCGATGGCCCGGGAGAGCGGGCAGCGCGCCTGCGAGGTCCAGGCCCTGCAGGTCGCCGTCCGGTTCGACGACCGACAGTGCGCGGACCGGCTCGCCGAGCTCGCCCTCGTCGTCGACGGACGGCGTGCGGAGCTGGCGGCGCGGCACGCGTCGGCCCTCGCGCGCGGCGACGGCGCGGCGCTCCTCGACGTCTCCGCCCGCCTCGAGTCCGCCGGCGACCTGCTGGCGGCCGCCGACGCCGCGGCTCAGGCCGCGCTGCAGTTCCGGGCGCACAGCCTGCACGGCTCAGCGCTGTCGGCCTCCGCGGCGGCGCACCGCCTGGCCACCGCGTGCGGCGGGGCGTGGAGCCCTGCGCTATCGGCGATCGACGCCCCGGCCGCGCTGAGCGACCGGGAGCGCGAGTGCGCCCTCCTCGCCGCGCAGGGTCTGACCAACCGCGCGATCGCGGACCGGCTGGTCGTCTCCGTCCGCACGGTCGAGGGCCACCTCTACCGGGCCTCGGCCAAGGTCGGCGCGACCTCGCGCTCGGAGCTCGCCCACCTGCTGGCGCCGCCGAGCGGGCCGCGGCGCGCCGGGACGGACGAAGCCCCCGCCAGGTGAGACCCGGCGGGGGCTTCGTGAACGCGGTAGCGGTGGGATTTGAACCCACGGTGGACTTTCACCCACACACGCTTTCGAGGCGTGCTCCTTAGGCCGCTCGGACACGCTACCTCGGCGAGAAGGGTACCTGGTCGGAGCCCCTGCCTCCGAATCGGGCGTTGCATGTGCGGGACATGCACACTACGTTCGACGCATGGTCATGGTCCAGATCCGTCACGTGCCCGACGACCTGCACCGCGAGCTGCGGGCGCGGGCCGCGCGTGACGGGCGCTCGCTGTCCGAGTTCCTGCTGGCCGAGCTGGTCCGGATCGGCTCCCGCCCGACGCTCGACCAGCTGGCCGACCGGATCCGTGCGCGGGACGTCGCTCCCCCGCGGGCCGACCAGCCCGTGGTCGAGCTCATCGAGGCCGAGCGCGACGCCCGGGACGAGCACCTCACCGGGGGCCGCTGACGTGCTCGTGGTCGACGCGTCGGTGGTCGTGGACTTCCTCCTCGAGCCCGACCGGCTCCGCGAGCGCTTCCGGGCGGGAGGCGACGATCTCCACGCACCGGCACACCTCGACGTCGAGGTGCTCGGCGCCGTCCGACGTCTCGCGCAGCGGGGCACGCTCACCGTGGGCCGGGCGCGCGGCGCGGTCGACGACCTGGTCGACCTCCCGCTCACCCGGTACGACGTGACCCCCCTGCTGCGGCGGTCGTGGGAGCTGCGGGAGCAGGTCAGCGCGTACGACGCCCCCTACGTCGCCCTGGCGGAGGCGCTGGACGCGACCCTGCTCACCCGCGACGAGCGCCTCGCCCGGGCGCACGGGCACACCGCCCGCATCGAAGCCGTCTGACCGTCGTACCGTGGAGAGGTGAGCTCCCCCGACGCCGTCCCGATGACCGCCGGCTCCCTGGCCGACGTGGTCGAGGTGCTCGCGGGCCACCACCTGGCGGTGCTCACGGGCGCGGGGGTGTCGACGGACTCCGGGATCCCCGACTACCGAGGCCCGGACTCCCCGCCGCGCACCCCGATGACGTTCCAGCAGTTCACGGCGGACGAGGGCTTCCGCCGGCACTACTGGGCCCGCAACCACGTCGGCTGGCGGCACGTGCACCGGACCATGCCGAACGCGGGCCACCGGGCGCTCGCGGCCTTGGAGGCCCGCGGGGTGGTCACCGGCCTGATCACGCAGAACGTCGACCTGCTGCACGAGGCGGCGGGCTCCCGGCACGTCATCGACCTGCACGGCCGCTACGACCGCGTCCGCTGCCTGTCGTGCGGCACGGTGATCTCGCGCGCCGAGCTGGCCGACCGGCTCGACACGCTCAACCCCGGCTTCGCCGACACCGTCGCGGACGTCGAGATCGCGCCCGACGCCGACGCCGTCATCGAGCAGACCAGCCACTTCGTGGTCGCCGCGTGCAGCGCGTGCGGCGGGATGCTCAAGCCCGACATCGTCTACTTCGGAGAGACCGTGCCGCGCGAGCGGGTGGAGCGGGCGTACGCGATGGTCGACGCCGCCGACGCGCTGCTGGTGGCCGGGTCCTCGCTCACCGTGCAGTCGGGCCTGCGGTTCGTGCGGCACGCAGCGCAGACCGGCAAGCCGGTGGTCGTCGTGAACCGGGGCGCCACCCGCGGCGACAAGTACGCGGCGGTGACGCTCGACGCGGGCACCTCGGAGACCCTGACGGATCTGTCGGAGACGCTGCCGACGCCCCGTCAATCGCGCTGAGCCTCGAAGAACCGCTGCAGCAGCAGCCCGCACTCCTGCGCCCGCACTCCACCCACCACCTCGACCCGGTGGTTGAGCCGCCGGTCCCGCACGACGTCCCACTGCGACCCGCAGGCGCCCGCCTTCGGGTCCCACGCGCCCAGCACCAGCCGCGGGATCCGCGCGAGCACCGTGGCGCCCGCGCACATGAGGCACGGCTCCAGGGTCACGACGAGGGTGCAGTCGTCCAGCCGCCACCGACCGAGCCTCTCCGCGGCGGACCTCAGGGCGAGGATCTCGGCGTGCCCGGTGGGGTCGTCGTGGGCCTCGCGGGCGTTGCGGCCGCGCCCGACCACGTCGCCGGACGGGCCGATGACGACCGCGCCGACCGGGACGTCGTCGGTGAGCACCGCGCGCCGTGCCTCGTCGAGCGCCAGCCCCATCGCCCACGCGTCAGCCGGCTGCTCCGCACGCAGGGGCTCGGTCATGGGGGCATCATCGCGCACCGTGCGCCCGGTAGGTTGAACCCATGCGCCTGCACGTCGCGGACCACCCCCTGGTCGCCCACAAGCTCACCGTCCTGCGCGACGTCACCACGGCGTCCCCCACCTTCCGGCTGCTGGTCGACGAGCTGGTGACCCTGCTCGCCTACGAGGCGACGCGGGAGGTGCACGTGCGGTCCGTCGACATCGTCACGCCGGTCACCTCGACCACGGGCGTCAAGCTGGCCGACCCGCGCCCGATCGTCGTCCCCATCCTGCGGGCCGGCCTCGGCATGCTCGACGGCATGACGCGCCTGCTGCCCACCGCCGAGGTCGGCTTCCTCGGCATGCAGCGCGACGAGGAGACGCTCGAGGCGATCACGTACGCGAACCGGCTCCCGGACGACCTCTCGGGCCGGCAGTGCTTCCTGCTCGACCCCATGCTCGCCACCGGCGGCACGCTCGTCGCCGCGATCGACTACCTGCTCAAGCGCGGCGCCCGCGACGTCACCGCCGTGTGCCTCCTGGCCGCTCCCGAGGGGCTCGCGGTCGTCGAGAAGTTCGTCGGCGACCGGGCCGACGTCTCCGTGGTCGTCGCGGCCGTCGACGAGCGGCTCAACGACAAGGCCTACATCGTGCCCGGGCTGGGCGACGCGGGCGACCGGCTCTACGGCGTCGTCTGACCCGTCCCACCCGCTGGGACGTCGCCGAATCCCCCTTGGTGACGACGAGAGGGCGTGCGACAGTCGCTCCATGACCACGTCTGCGCTGCGACCCGTCGCCGCGTATCCGTGCGCGTGTCATCGGTCCTGATCCACCCAGGCCCCGACCACACCGCCGCCCGTCCACCGGGCGCCGCGGACCGCGCACCCGGAGACGTCCATGGCACTGCCCGCCCCCTTGCCCGTCCAGCACGCCGACCCTCAGCCCGGCCTCGTCCTGTACGTGAGCCTGCCGGCCGGCACCGCCCGCGCGCCCGGTGAGCTCGCCGAGATGGCCGAGGTGCTGCGCGAGCTCGCCACCGAGCTGATCCCCGGCGCGGACACGTTCACCGCCCTCTCGCTGGCACCCGCGGGGTCCGACGACGTGCACCGGCTGGGCGACCGGTTGAGCCACCTGCGGCTCCTCGACGTCCTCGCCGACCCGGGGGACGTCGGGTGAAGACGAGCGCTGCCGGGCTCCGCGCTCTGGGGGCTCGAGGCCCGGCAGCGCGCCCCCGGTCGCAGGTCGTCACGGCCGTGCCTACCGTGGGGGGCATGCGCATCGCCATCGCGGGAGGTCACGGGCAGATCGCGCGTCACCTGTCCCGGACACTCAGTGCCCGCGGCGACGTGCCGGTGGCGCTCATCCGCCAGCTCGCCCACGTCGACGACGTCGTCCAGGACGGCGCCGAGGCCGTCGTCCTCGACCTCGAGAGGTCCAACGCCCGGGACGTCGCCGAGGCGATCGCGGGGGCCGACGCCGTGGTGTTCGCGGCGGGCGCCGGCCCGGGCAGCGGCATCGCCCGCAAGGACACCGTCGACCGCGCGGCCGCGGCGCTGCTGGCCGACGGCGCCGAGCAGGCCGGCGTGCGCCGCTACGTGCTGATCTCGTCGATGGGTGCCGGCGCTCCCCCGCCGCCCGGCACCGACGACGTGTTCGCGGCCTACCTCGTGGCCAAGCGGGCCGCCGAGCTCGACGTGCGCGCGCGCGACCTCAGCTGGACCGTCCTGCGCCCCGGGCGGCTCACCGACGACGCCCCGACGGGCGCCGTCCACCTCGACGGATCCGTCCCCGGGGGAGCGGTCCCGCGGGCCGACGTCGCCGCCGTCCTCGCGGCGCTCCTGCACGAGCCGCGGTCCGCCGGGCTGGTGCTCGAGCTCGTCGGGGGGTCCGTTCCGGTGGACGCGGCCGTGGCGGCCGTGAGCACCGGCCCCGCCTGAGGGTCCGTCAGCCGACCGAGGCCGCCGGCGTCGAGCGCAGGGTGATCGCGCCGATGAGGTACTGGTCGCCGGCGGTCGTCGCCGTCAGGGAGCTCACGTCGCACGCGAGCGTCACGTCGCGGAAGGCCTTCGCGTCCGTGCCGAGCGAGTTGGTCGCGCGCCATCCCGTCGCCGTCGAGTCGAACGCGTTGCTGTCCGCGCCGTTCGAGCCGTCCCACCGCACGGGCACGAGCGCGTGCTTGGCGGCGCCGCCGGCCACGCACGTGTCGCCGAGCAGCAGCCGGTCCCCCGTCCCGGTGCGGTCACCCTCCCAGGCCACCACGCCGATCCGCGCCGTGGTGCCCGCGTCGGCCGCGAACTCGAAGGCCGGCGGCGTCGTCGACGTGCCGATCCACTGGCCGCCGTCGTACACGGTCACCGACGCGGCGGAGCCCGGGTCGGCGAACACGACCACCAGCGACCAGCCCGCGTAGTAGGTCCGGTCCTTGTCGTAGGCGGTCGCGCTCACGGCCACGTCGGCGACCGACCAGTCGCCCGGGCCGGCGGCGGCGACCTGGTCGGTCACGTCCGCGAACGACTGGTAGTACTGCCGGTTCGCGTTGTCGGTGGGCTGCGCGAGCACCTTGCCGTTCACGTTCTGGTACGTGCCGCCGGGCCCGCGGAGCCGAGCCGTGGTCAGGTTGCCGCTCCACTTGTCGCCGGGGCCGATGTTCGCGGACCAGTACAGGCCGGCGAACGCGATCGTGCGGCCGGCAGGGACGCTCAGCCGGGCGGTCGAGGACACCGGGACCGCTCCGCGCGGACCCTTCCCCGCGGGCGGGGCCTCGTCGAGCGGCACCATGTGGAGCGAGTTGTTGTCCCGGGTGCCGGAGGTCAGCGCCGAGCGGCACTCCGCGAGGGCCGCCTCGCAGGACAGCAGCGGCGCCCCGACCTGGGTCACGTCGGCGTGCTGGAAGCTGCCGCGCGGGTCGAGCCCGCCCGACGACGTCTGCACCGGCTGCTCCGCGTGCGCCGCCGCGCCGGGGGCGATCACGTCGACCGACGCCGTGCCCTTGGCGCTGCCCGCCCACCGGAGGTTCACCAGCACCTGCTGGGAGCCGCCCGCGGGGATCGTGTCGAGAGCGCAGGTGACCGTGCGGCGGTTGCCCGAGGCCGAGCAGCCGGCCGACTGCGGCCCGGGAGCGTCGAGCGCGGCCCGCAGGTTCACGGGCAGGGACAGCGTCGCGGTGGGCCGGTAGGCGTCGGCGGCGCTGGCCCGCACCGTGAACCGCGCCGTGCCGGTGCCGTCCGCGCTCAGCAGGATGTAGGGGTCGCCTGCGTCGAGCGCGAGGCTCGGTGCCAGGCTGGTCACCGCGATGCTCACCGCCGCGGAGGGGTCGGCGTCGGGAGCCTGCGCCGAGACCTCGAGGGCGCCGGCGGCACCGACGGTGCCGGGTGCCGCGCCGACGGCGATGGGCAGCGGGACCGTGGCACCGGGGTCGATCTGCGCCGCGGTGCACACCACGGTCGCACCCGAGGTGGCCGGGCAGGTCCACGGTCCGCCGACCACGGCGGGGGAGCCGAGCCGGACACCCGCGGGCGCCCGGAGCGTGACCTGCACGCCCACCGCCGGCAGGTCGCCCGTGTTGGTGACGGTGGCGGGCACGCTCGCCGTGGCGCCCAGCGCCACGGTCGCCGCACCGGGCACCGCGACCGTGAGCGCCGCCGGCCGCTGGAGCGAGAACGCCACCGAGACGCTCTCGGAGGTGCGCCGCCCGCTCGGGGCCAGCTGGACGGTGAGCGTCCGGTCCGTGACGACGTCGGGTGTCGCCGAGGTCAGCAGCAGCGCCAGGGGCGCGTCGGTGCGGGGGCCTACCTCGCCGGCGCGGCACTGCAGGGTGCGGTCACCGGAGCAGGTCCAGGTGCCCGACCCGGGGGCGACGGCTCCCGTGACGCCGGCCGGCAGCAGCACGGCCACGGCCCCGCCACCCGCGGGGATGCTCGTGCCGCCCACGTTGGCGACCGCGAGGTTGAGCTGCCGGGTCCGCCCGCTCACCAGGGTCAGCGGCGCCGGGGCAGCCCGCAGGGTCAGCCGGGCGGGCGAGGCGGCGATCGCCACGGGGATGGGCGGGGCCACGTAGTCGATGCCGGCGCCGACCACCCGCAGGCCGACCTGGCCGTCCGATCGGTCGTAGGACTCGTCGATCGAGACCCGCAGCACGAGGGTGGACGTCGACAGCCCGGGGAGCGTGTCGAGCGTGCACCGGGCGAGGTTCGACCCGTCTCCCACGACGCACACCCAACCGGCCGAGCCGAGCACCGCGAAGCGCCCGGCCGAGACGTCGGCGAACGACGACGCCGAGACGCCGTCGAGCGTCACGCCGTCAGGCAGCGTGACCTCGGCGACCAGGTTGGTCGCGGCGGACTGCCCGTCGTTGCGGACGCCGACGGCCAGCTCCTGTCCCGCGAGCCCGGCCTCGAGCGCCAGGCCGCCCGGCGGCACGTCGATGGTCACGGCCGCGGGGGTCGGCTGCGCCGGCGGTGTCTCGGGGACCACCGGTTCCGCGGGCGCCGAGAACGGGCCGTCGGCGGTCACGTCCCCGGAGGCGACGAACGGGTTCGGCTGGTCGCCGCCCAGCAGCGTCGCGTCCGGCGGCAGGTCGGTGGGCGCGGGGGTCGGCGCGTCCGTCGGCTGCGGCGCAGGCACGACGCCCGTGCTCGCGCTGGGCTCGGGCGCCGGGGTGCTGGGTGCGCTGCTCGAGGACGGCGTCGGACCCGCCACGACCGCGTCGTCGGGCGAGCCCAGCAGGGTGGCGACGCCGATCGCCGCGACGGCCGCGAGCGCGACGCTGCCGGCCGCGATCGCCGCGGCACCGATCGGGATCGAGGCCAGGAACGCCGCCACGCCACCCGCGGCCG
>NZ_JBGFQZ010000052.1:0-10531 GCF_041295535.1 Cellulomonas sp. ICMP 17802
TCGAGCGCGTGCCCGACCCCGCCAACCCCAACGCACCGCTGGTCTGACGCACGACGTGTCGGGACTCACCCCGCGGGGCACTCCGGCAGAGGGCGTTCGTCGGGTAGGTTGGAATCCCGTGACAGAGCGCGCGCATCGACTCTCCGGGCGGTCGGAATCCACGACCCGGCACATCTTCGTCACCGGGGGTGTCGCCTCCTCCCTCGGCAAGGGCCTCACGGCGAGCAGCCTCGGCCGACTCCTCCGCTCCCGTGGCCTCAAGGTCACGATGCAGAAGCTCGACCCGTACCTCAACGTGGACCCGGGCACCATGAACCCGTTCCAGCACGGCGAGGTCTTCGTCACGGAGGACGGGGCCGAGACGGACCTCGACGTGGGCCACTACGAGCGGTTCCTGGACGTGAACCTCGTCGGTTCCGCCAACGTGACCACCGGGCAGGTCTACTCGCAGGTCATCGCCAAGGAGCGCCGCGGCGAGTACCTGGGCGACACCGTGCAGGTCATCCCGCACATCACCGACGAGATCAAGACGCGGATGCGCCAGCAGGCGGACACCGACGTCGACGTGATCATCACGGAGATCGGCGGCACGGTCGGTGACATCGAGTCGCTGCCGTTCCTCGAGGCGGCCCGCCAGGTGCGCCACGACCTGGGCCGCGACAACTGCTTCTTCCTGCACGTCTCGCTGGTGCCGTACATCGGCCCGTCGGGCGAGCTGAAGACCAAGCCGACCCAGCACTCCGTGGCAGCCCTGCGCAGCATCGGCATCCAGCCGGACGCGATCGTGCTGCGCGCCGACCGCGACGTGCCGGACGCGACGAAGCGCAAGATCGCGCTCATGTGCGACGTCGACGTCGAGGGCGTCGTCACCGCGAAGGACGCGCCGAGCATCTACGACATCCCGCGCGTGCTGCACTCCGAGGGGCTCGACGCCTACGTCGTGCAGCGACTCAGCCTGCCGTTCCGCGACGTCGAGTGGAAGGGCTGGGACGAGCTGCTGCACCGCGTCCACCAGCCCACGCACCGCGTCGAGGTCGCCCTGGTCGGCAAGTACATCGACCTGCCCGACGCGTACCTCTCGGTCACCGAGGCGCTGCGGGCCGGCGGGTTCCACCACGACACCAAGGTGGTCATCCGCTGGGTCACCTCCGACGACTGCCAGACCCCCGAGGGCGCCCGGCTGGCCCTCGAGGGCGTGGACGCGGTGCTGGTGCCCGGCGGGTTCGGCGTGCGCGGCATCGAGGGCAAGCTCGGCGCGCTGCGCTGGGCCCGCGAGAACCTCATCCCGACGCTCGGCATCTGCCTCGGCCTGCAGTGCATGGTCATCGAGTACTCGCGAACCGTGCTGGGGCTCGACGGCGCGTCGTCGTCCGAGTTCGACGCCGACCCGTCGCACCCCGTCATCGCGACGATGGCCGAGCAGCTGGCGATCGTCGGCGGCGAGGGCGACCTGGGCGGCACCATGCGCCTGGGCGCCTACGAGGCCGTCCTCACGCCGGGCTCGGTCGTCGCCGAGGCGTACGGCGCCACCCGCGTGTCCGAGCGCCACCGGCACCGCTACGAGGTGAACAACGCGTACCGCGACAAGCTCGAGGACGCCGGCCTGGTGATCTCCGGCGTCTCGCCCGACACCTCGCTGGTCGAGTTCGTGGAGCTGCCGAAGGACGTGCACCCGTACTACGTGTCCACGCAGGCGCACCCCGAGTTCAAGTCGCGGCCCACGCGGGCGCACCCCCTGTTCGCCGGGTTGGTCGAGGCTGCCCTCGCCCAGCGGGGCGACGAGTCCTGATGCTCGACGACCTCACGGCGCCGCGTCCCGTGGTGTCGCACGAGGTGATCCACGCGGGCAAGGTGTTCGACCTGGTCGGGGACGTGGTCGACCTCGGCGAGACGCAGGTGCTGCGCGAGTACGTTGCGCACCCCGGCGCGGTCGCCGTGATCGCCCTCGACGACGACGACCGCGTGCTGCTCCTGTCGCAGTACCGGCACCCGGTGCGGTCCGAGCTCTGGGAGCCGCCGGCCGGCCTGCGGGACGTGCCCGACGAGCAGCTGGTGCTGGCGGCCGCGCGCGAGCTGGCCGAGGAGGCCGACCTCGTCGCGGGCTCGTGGTGGCGGCTGGTCGAGTTCTTCACCACCCCCGGAGGCTCGAACGAGCGCATCACGGTCTTCCTGGCGCGCGACCTGCGGCCCGTGGCGCACGCCGACCGGTACACCCGCACCGACGAGGAGGCCTCGATGGTGCCCGTGTGGGTGCCGCTGGACGAGGCCGTCGACGCGGCGCTGACGGGCCGCCTGCACAGCCCCACGGCCGTGACGGGCGTGCTCGCCGCGGCGGCCGCGCGGGCCCGCGGGTGGTCGACGCTGGCATCGGCCGACGCCTGACGGCGGTGCCCCCGCGGGGGCACCGCCGCCCTCAGCGGCTGGTCGAGCGGCGGTACTGGTAGTTGGCCAGCGGCACGAAGACGGCGAGGAAGATCGCCGCCCAGATGAGCGTGTAGACCTCCGCGTGCTGCAGCGGCCAGGCGTCCGGCGTGGGGACCTCCGGAGGGATGTTGCCGAAGAGCTCGCGCGACGCCTGCGTCACCGCCGACACCGGGTTCCACTCGGCGAACGTCTGCAACGGGGCCGGCAGGGTCTCGAGCGGCACGAAGGTGTTGGCCACGAACGTCAGCGGGAAGATCACGATAAACGTGGCGTTGTTGAACACCTCCGGGCTGGGCACGAGCATGCCGAGCCAGGCCATGATCCACGAGATCGCGTAGGCGAAGACGAGCAGCAGCAGGTAGCCGAGCACGGCCTCGGGCACCGAGCTGTGGATGCCCCAGCCGACCAGCAGCCCCGTCAGCGACATGACGATGAGCACGAGCACGTTGTTGGCGACGTCCGAGATCGTGCGGCCGGTGAGCACCGCCGACGGCGCCATGGGCAGCGACCGGAACCGGTCGATGATGCCCTTCTTGATGTCGTCCGCCAGCCCGGCGCCCGTGATGGTGGCGCCGAAGATGACGGTCTGGGCGAAGATCCCGGCCATGAGGAACTCGCGGTACGCGTCGGCGTCCGCGCCGCCGGGGACGGCGATCGCCCCGCCGAAGACGTACGCGAACAGCAGCACGAACATGATCGGCGAGAGCGTGGTGAAGACCAGCAGGTCGGGGACGCGCTTGATCTTGATGATGTTGCGCTTGGCCACCACGTAGGCGTCGGAGAACACGGTCGGCGCGGCCATCACGCACCCCCTGCCGGGGACTCGGCGGCCGCGTGGCGGCCGGGCGTGGTGGGTGGCGGGGCAGGTTCCTCACCGTCCTCGGTCGCGCGGCCGGTCAGGGCCAGGAAGACGTCGTCCAGCGTGGGCCGGCGCAGCCCGACGTCGTCGATCGTGATCCCCGCGTCGTCGAGCACGCGCAGCGCGTCGGTGAGCACCTGGGCTCCGCCGCTGACGGGCATGAGCAGCGTGCGACGCCCGACGTCGAGGCCCGCCGCCCCCACGCCGAGCGGCTCCAGCAGGTCCCGGGCGGCGGTGAGCTGCGCGGGGTCGCGGACCGTGAGCTCGAGGCGCTCGCCACCGACCTGCAGCTTGAGCTGGTCGGCGGTGCCGTGCGCGATGATCCGGCCGTGGTCGATGACGACGATGTCGTCCGCGAGCAGGTCGGCCTCCTCGAGGTACTGCGTGGTCAGCAGCAGCGTGGTCCCGCCCGCGACCAGCCCCTGGATCACCTCCCACATCTCCGTCCGGCCGCGCGGGTCCAGGCCCGTCGTCGGCTCGTCGAGGAAGATGATCGGCGGGTCCGCCACCAGCGCGCCCGCGAGGTCGAGCCGGCGCCGCATGCCCCCGGAGTAGGTGCGCGACGGGCGGTCGGCGGCGTCCTCGAGGCGGAACGACGCGAGCAGCTCCCGTGCCCGCTCCCGGGACCGCTTGGCGCCGAGGTGGTAGAGCCGGCCGATCATGTCGAGGTTCTCGAACCCCGTCAGGTACTCGTCGACCGCCGCGTACTGGCCCGAGAGGCCGATGCGGCGGCGGACGTCGCGCGGCCGCTCGAGCACGTCGACGCCCGCGACCGTCGCGGTGCCCTCGTCGGGCTGCAGCAGCGTGGTGAGGATGCGGACGATGGTGGTCTTGCCGGCTCCGTTGGGGCCGAGCAGGCCGAGGACCGAGCCCGTGGGCACGGCGAGATCGACCCCGTCGAGGGCCGTGACGGTCTTGTAGCGCTTGACGAGTCCCTGGGCGGTGATCGCGTCTGCCATGGGTCGAGGC
The DNA here is from genome assembly GCF_041295535.1 of Cellulomonas sp. ICMP 17802. Lineage (NCBI taxonomy): Bacteria > Bacillati > Actinomycetota > Actinomycetes > Micrococcales > Cellulomonadaceae > Cellulomonas > Cellulomonas sp. ICMP 17802. The sequence goes on from NZ_JBGFQZ010000052.1 coordinate 4,253, forward strand.
TAGGAGAGACCCCTGACAACGCGACAGGACTTACCGGTGCAGAACGCCCTCGGGCGCCCGGCTGCGCAGGCTGCCGACGAAGAACGTGACCGCCGTGGCGAGCAGCGCGGCGCCCAGCATGTGCAGGTTGACCAGGCCGATCGGCAGGCCGGTGAACAGCTGGACGTAGCCGATGAGCCCCTGCCCGAGCGTGACGCCGAGCAGCACGAGGCCGGTGGTCCACGGTCGGCCCGTCACGCCGCGCCGGCGCAGGAGCACCAGGACGACGACGAGCACCGCGACGAACGCCCAGACCGAGGCCGCGTGCAGCTTGGCCATGAGCCACGGGTCCACGTCGAAGCGGTAGCCCACCTCGTCGTCGCCCGAGTGCGGCCCGGCGCCGGTGACCACCACGCCGAGCACGAGCACGACCGCGGTGAGCCCGGCGAGCAGGCGGACCAGGAGGCGGGTGGTCCGGTCGACCAGCGGCACGGCCGGGCCGTCGCCCTCGCGGGTGCGCACGACGAGCCAGGTGGAGAACGCCACGAGCGCCATGGAGATGAGCAGGTGGCTGCCGACGATCGCGGGGTTGAGGTCGACCAGCACCGTGATGCCGCCGATCACCGCCTGCAGCAGGACGCCGATCACCGGCACGAGCCCCAGCCGGCGGTACGACCACGGGCGGCGGGCGTCCGTGACCACGAGCAGGGCGACCAGCAGGGCGACGACGACGAGCACGCCGCTGACGGTCCGGTTGCCGAACTCGATGAACGGGTGGATCGACGTGGCCTGGTGCGGCTGCGGCGTGAAGTGTCCGGGCTCGCACTCGGGCCACGTCGAGCAGCCCAGCCCGGAGCCGGTGAGCCGCACCGCCCCGCCGGTCACGATGATGAGGACCTGACCCACGAGGTTGGCGACGACGGCGGTCCACTGCCAGCGGTCGCGGATCCGCTCGAAGGTCGACGGGCGGGCGTCGAGGGCGGGTGTCGAGCTCACGACGACCAGCCTACGGTCCGGTCCGCGTGGTCCCGACCGGTCGCCGGGCGAGGCTCGTCACAGCGGGACGTCGAGCGTGCCGACCGCGGCCAGCACCGTCAGCAGCACGCCGAGGACCACCGCGAACGCGCTGGGCACGAACACGTGCGGCAGCCAGGCGACGTGCCGGCGCATGCGGCGGATCTCCGCGCTCGTCATCTCCCGGGGGGGCTCGGCCAGCGCGCGCGCCGGGTCGTCGCGGCCCGCGGCGGTCCACGCCCAGTCGATGCGGGGAGCCGAGACCGGCAGGTCGCCCAGCCGCAGGTCGGCGGCGGCGGACCACGCCTCGATCTGCCGCATCCGCGGGTAGTAGCGGACCTGGTGGCGCTTGGTCATCGCCTCGATCAGCCAGAACGCCGCTCCCGTGGCCGCCGCGAGGGCGAACAGGGCGTAGTGCTGCTGCTGGAACCCGAGGCCGATCCCGGCGAGGCTCAGGGTGACCGACCAGCTCTTGACGGTCAGCAGCCGGCCGTCGAACTCCGAGACCGTGCGCACGAGCGCCGCGTACTCGGCGGCCAGGGCCGTGGCGAACGAGGCGTCCTGCGCGGCGTCCATCGGCCCACGGTAGCGGTCAGTGCCAGCGGAACAGCCGGCTCGCGCCCCAGCCCAGTCCCGCGGCCCAGCAGACGAGGACGACCACCGACCAGGGCGGGAGCACCCCGTGCAGGAGCGTCTCGCGCATCGCCTCACCGAGCGCGCCCGACGGCAGCAGCAGCGCGACGTGGGACATCGCCCCCGGCAGCTGGCTCGCCGGGACGACCACGCCGCCGGCGACCGCCAGCACAAGCAGCAGCAGGTTCGCGATCGCGAGGACCGCCTCCGCGCGCAGGGTCCCGGCGACGAGCAGGGCCAGCGCGGTGAACGCTGCCGTCCCGAGCACGATCGCGACCACCGAGAGGAGCAGCCCGACCGGGTCCGGGTGCCAGCCGAGCACCAGCGCGGTCGCGCCGATGACGACCACCTGCACGGCCTCGACGACGAGCACCCCCAGCACCTTGCCCGCCAGCAGCCCCCCGCGACCGAGCGGGGTGGTGGCCAGCAGCCGCAGCACGCCGTTGCGGCGGTCGAACGACGAGGCGATGGCCTGCGACGTGAACGACGTGGTCATCACGGCGAGGGCCAGGATGCCCGGCGTGAGGAAGTCGACCCGGCTGGCGCCGCCGGTGTCGAGGTCGATCGAGGTGACCGTGGTGAGCCCGACCAGCACGAGGACCGGCACGACGATGGTCACGAGCAGCTGCTCGCCGTTGCGCAGGATGGCGCGGGCCTCGAACGAGGTCTGGGCGGCGACGCGCTGCAGGGTGGGGGCGGCGCTCATCGCAGGTTCCGTCCGGTGAGGTCGAGGAAGACGTCCTCGAGCGTGCGCCGCCCGACGGAGAGCTGCGTGACGAGGGCGCCCTGGCCGGCGAGCCACGCGGTGAGGGCGGCGACCGTCCCGGGGTCGACGGCGCCGGTCACGGTGTAGGAGCCGTCGCGCGGCTCGGTGACGACGAAGCCCGGACCCAGCGCGGACCCGAGATCGAGCCCGGGGGTGGTCTCGAGCCGGACCGAGCGGTCGTCCGCCGCGGCGACCAGCGACGGCACCGAGCCGCGCGCGATCACCCGGCCGTGGTCGACGACGACGACCTGGTCGGCCAGGTCCTCGGCCTCGTCCATGAGGTGGGTGGTGAGCAGGACGGCCACGCCCTCGTCGCGCAGCTCCCGCACGAGGTCCCAGACGGCGTGCCGGGACTGCGGGTCCATGCCGGCGCTCGGCTCGTCGAGGAAGACGACCTCGGGGCGGCCCACGATCGCGGCCGCCAGGGCGAGGCGCTGGCGCTGGCCGCCCGAGAGGCGGCGGACCGTGGTGCGGGCGAACGATGCGAGCCCGAGCCGCTCGCTGAGCTCGGCCAGGTCCCGGGGCTCCGCGTACATCCGGGCGACGTGGGCGAGCATCTCGTGCGCCCGGACTGCCGTGGGCAGGCCGCCGTCCTGGAGCATGACGCCCACGCGGGGGCGCAGCTCCCGGGCCTCGGTGAGCGGGTCGTGGCCGAGCACCCGCACCGTGCCGCCGTCGGGCTCGCGGAGCCCCTCGCAGCACTCGACGGTGGTCGTCTTGCCCGCGCCGTTGGGTCCGAGCACGGCGGTGACCTGGCCGCGGTGGGCCACGAGGTCGAGCCCGTCGACCACGGGTCGGCCGCCGTAGCGCTTGACGAGCCCGGAGATCTCGAGCGCGGGGGAGTCGGGCACGAGAGGGAAGTCTAGGGCGCGCACCACAGGTGTCGGTCTTCGCCCCCGCGCGTATCCGGCGGCCTCCGGTGTCCTCCTTTCGGGTGACGACCGCGTCGACGCGTGCGCCGACCGGCGTCCCGTGGTCGCGCCCGCGGTCACGGAACTCCCTTGGGGGTGACCGACATGATCGACGAACAACCGAGCTCGGACTCCGCGCTCGACTCGACCGAGGCGACGGTCCTCGGCGAACGTGTCACGGTGGCGGCGCGACGCGTGGTCGTGCAGCTGGCCGCGACCGACACGACGGGCTCCGCCGACGAGCTCGTCGCCGCTGCGCTGGCGACGCTGCCGGACGGCAGCAAGGTGGTCCGCGGGCCCAGCCCGACCGGACGCCTCGTCGTCCTCCTGCCCGAGGGGGCCGACCTCGACCAGACGCTGTCCGAGAACGCCGGCGCGGTCGAGGCCGAGCCCGCGGTCGCCTACGTCGAGCCGGACGTGATCGACCGGGCGCAGGTGGTGCCCAACGACCCGCGCTACCCGCAGCAGTGGGCACCGCCGGCGGTCAACGCCGAGGCGGCCTGGGACCTGGTCACCGGCACCGGGGCCGTGCTCATCGGCGTCATCGACTCCGGCATCTCGATGTCGGGCGGGGTCCTCGACCACGACGACCTCAACGACGCGACCCGGATCACGCTCGGCACCGACTTCGTCGACGGCGGCACCCCGATGGACCTGCACGGCCACGGGACGCACGTCGTCGGGATCGCGGCTGCGACCGGCAACAACGCCGCGGGCGTCGCGGGCATGGACTGGGGCTCCCCGGTCTACGTCTGTCGCACCCTCGACGCGGGTGGCAACGGGAGCGGCGCCGACTTCGCGGACGCGGTCGAGGAGATCACGGACCACGCGGTGGCGCTCGGCATCAAGGCCGTCATCAACTACTCGGGCGGCGGCGCGGACGCGCAGGTCAAGCGGGACGCGTGCCAGTACGCCTCCGACCACGGCATGCTCGTCATCGCCGCGGCCGGCAACGACAACGCCGGGCCGGTCATCTTCCCCGCGGCGTACTCGACCACCATCACCGGCGTCATCGCGGTCGGGTCCACCGACCAGGGCGACACGGTCTCGAGCTTCTCCAACGTCGGTCCCGAGGTGACGGTCGTGGCACCGGGCAGGAACATCCTGTCCACGCTCCCGACCTATGCGACCGGCGGCGGGTTCGGGCTCAACTACGGCCAGCTCAGCGGCACGTCGATGGCGACGCCGCTGGTCACCGGGCTGGCGGCGCTCATGTGGAGCCGGCACCCGGGGCACAGCAACGCGAAGATCAAGCAGTGTCTGCAGGACACGGCCGTCAAGCTGGGCGCGGGCTCGTTCGACAACAGCTGGGGTCACGGTCGCGTGGACGCCCTCGCCGCGGTCAAGTGCGGCGACCTCGTCATCGTGCCGTCGCTGCTGAGGTGCCCGCCGTCGCGGCTGCGCTGCCCGAGCGTGATCTCGTTCTGCCCGCCGTCGCGGCTGCCGGTGCTGTGCCGGACCCGCCTGAAGACGGTCTGCACGCCGGTGACGCGGCTGACCGGCGACTGCGACATCTCGGCCCTGCGGTGCCCGTCGGCGCTGCGGTGCCCGTCCGCGATCGACGGCTGCCCGTCGTCGCTCGGGTGCGACTCCGCGATCTGCGGCTTCCCCACGGAGATCGATCCCACGGTGCTCGAGGCGACGGTCCTGCGGCCCGGCGGCATCGCGAGCCGGGTCACGCCGAACGTCGCGGGCCTCGGCCGGCTGCGTGGCCTGCGCGAGCGGCTCACCGAGGGCGGCGCGGCGACGTCCGACGCACCGGCCGAGGGCGCGGGGTGGTACTACGTGGATGACGACGGCACCCCGCACGAGGTGTGAGCACATGACGACAGGCAGGCCGCGCCCGGCTGGGCGCACCGAGCTGGCCCGACGCGGGGTCCGGCTCCTGCTCGAGCGCGGCCTCCTGTCGCCCGCCGACATCCACCGCTACGGGCTCACGGCCCGCAACGTCTCGCAGTCCAACGGGGTCGCCCTGGTCGAGCTCGGGTCGGGCCGGGGGTTCGCGGTCAAGGACCTCGCGCCCGACCGCGAGCCCGGCCAGGGCGACCCCGCCCGCGAGGTCGAGCTCTACCGGGCCGCGACGGCGTCGGGCGACCTCGCCGACCGTGTGCCCCGCCTGCTGCTGCACGACGCCGACGAGCAGGTGCTGGTGCTGGAGGGCGTGCTGGCGGCCCGCCGCCTCGACCTGCAGCCCGAGCCGACGAGCGGCCGGTTCGCGGCCGAGCTGGGCACGACGCTCGGGCTCTGGCACCGCGTGTCCACCGGGTTGGCGCCGATGGGCCCGGCGCGTCCGTGGGTGCTCGACCTCGCCGGCCCGACGCGGCCCGCGGTCATCGACCGCAGCGCGGAGCTGTCCGGCCTGGTCTCCGCGATCCTCGCCGACGAGCAGCACGCCGACGCGCTGGCCCGCATGCGCGCGGCGTGGACCGACGACGTCCTGGTGCACGGGGACGTCCGGTTCGCCAACGTGCTCGTCCGGCCGCACGGCGTCGCGACGCTGGTCGACTGGGAGTACGCCGGGTCAGGGGACGCCCGGTGGGACGTCGCGGGAGCCGTGCAGGAGTACGTCAGCGCGGGGGAGACCCTCGACGGGGCCCCCGTGACCGCGCTGCTCAGCGCGTACGAGGCCGCGCGCGGCCTGGCGGTCGACCGGGCCGTGCTCACGGCGTTCGTGGCCGCCCGGCTGCTGGTGCGCGCCCTGCAGCTGCGCAGCTGGATGACCGACCCCGGCGCCGAGATCGAGCGCCACCGTCGCCTCGCGCGGCAGGTCGTCGAGCCGGTGCCGGCGTGACGGCCGGGCGCGTCCACCCGGACGTGGCGGCGGCGGCCGAGCTGCTCGCGGGCCTGGCGGGTCCCGAGCAGCCGCGCGGCGCCGACCTCGACCAGGTGCTCTACGGCTGGTACCTCGCGATGAGCCCGCTGCCCACGCGGTCGGGCACGCCGGGGCCGGCGGACGTCGACCTGCGCGGCGCGCTC
>NZ_JBGFQZ010000053.1:0-10264 GCF_041295535.1 Cellulomonas sp. ICMP 17802
CCCCCCCCCCCCCCCCCCCCCCCCCCCCCCCCCCCCCCCCCCCCCCCCCCCCCCCCCCCCCCCCCCCACGGCGGAGGGGGCCCAGACGCGGGGGAGCACGGGTCAGCCCTCGGCCCGCACCAGCAGCGCGACGGGCAACCGGTCGAGCAGCGGGGCGACGCCCACCACGCCGCCCGCGACCGGGCGGTCGGTGAGCACGTCGCGCCACTGGCCCTCGGGCAGCGCGACGGTGTGGTCCGCCCAGCCGGCCAGCCGGTCGACCGCGTCCGCGAGCCGCGTCGCCACCACGGCCACGCGCGGATCGCCTGCAACCGTCCGCGCATAGGTCAGCGAGTGCCCCGACGAGTGCGCCAGCGGCAGGAAGCCGCTGTCGGGTCCGACGAACGCCTCCGGCAGCGACCGGCGCAGCCGCAGGGCCCGGGACGTGACGAGCAGCTTCTCGTCGGCGAGGTCCCGCGGGCCGGCACCGTCGTCGAGCCGCGCGAGGCGGGCCACCAGCGGCTCCAGGGCGACCGGTCGGCGGTTGTCCGGGTCCACCAGCACCGGGTTCGGCACCTCGGTGCCCTGGTAGACGTCGGCGATGCCGGGCAGCGTGAGCTGGACCAGCTTGGTGCCCAGGGTCGCGGCGCGGACCGCAGGGCGGGTGCGCAGCTCCCACGCGCCGAACAGCTCGGCCACCGCGGGGTCGACCAGCGCCTGCCGGGCGGCGTCGAGCACCGCGCGCTCGTAGGCCTCGTCGGGCGCCGTCCACGTGGTCCTGCTCTTGGCCTCGCGGATCGCCTTGGTCAGGTACTCGACCAGCCGGTCCTCGGCGATCGGACCGGCGTCGGTCCACGTGCCCGCGAGCGTCTGCCACAGCAGGTACTCGGTGCGGCCGTCGAGCAGGGCGCTGCGGTACGGGGCCGAGGCGCCGCGCAGGGCGTCCACCAGCGCCGACCACTCGCGCGGCAGCTCGCTGAGCACGCCGAGGCGCGACCTGGTGTCCTCGCCCCGCTTGGTGTCGTGCGTGGTCAGCGTGGTCATGCCGAGCGGGGCCGAGACCTGCATCGTCGCCGCCCACGCCGACAGGTCGGTGGGCGTCAGCGCGAACTGCTCGGGGTTGCCGCCCACCTCGCACAGGCCGGTGAGGTGGGTCCAGCGGTAGAACGCGGTGTCCTCGACGCCCTTGGCCATGACGGCGCCGCAGGTCTGCTGGAAGCGCACGATCAGCTCGTCGCGCCGCGCGCCGCGCGTGCGCCCGGCGCTGCCCACCTCGCGGCCCAGCAGCAGGTCGACCACCACGTCCATGGTCGCGCCGCGCTCGGGCGAGAGCCGGGCGCGGGCGTGCCCGGCCGCGCGCTGGAGGATCTCGAGCGACTCGGGGTGCACCGGCTCGCCCGGCACGACGTAGGCGCGGTAGCGGTCGAACGCGACGAGCAGCTCGATCAGGCAGTCCTCGAGCGCCCGCCACGTGTGGTCGCGCAGCCGCAGGTCGTCCCGGCAGATGTCGGCCGCGAGCGACGTGAGCCGGTACACCTCGGCGTACAGCGGACCGTCGACGATCTCGCGCTTGGCCCGCTCGGCGATCGCCGGGAACGCGTCGGAGGTGTCGCCCGTGAGCCGGTGCATGACCGCGCCCAGCACGGCCGCGCCGCCCGGGTCGACGAACGTCTCCTGGATCCGCCACAGGGCCTCGTAGCCGGTGCTGCCGGCGGTCTCCCAGTCGGGCGGCAGCGTCTCGGAGCCCTCGAGGATCTTCTCGACGACCACCCAGGCCCCGCCGCTCGCCTCGCGCAGCCGCGCCAGGTAGCCCGCCGGGTCGGCCAGGCCGTCCGGGTGGTCGATGCGCAGGCCGTCGATCGTGCCGTCCGCCAGCAGCGAGAGGACCAGCGCGTGCGTCGCGTCGAACACCGCGGGGTCCTCGACGCGCACCGCGAGCAGCGTGCCCACGTCGAAGAACCGGCGGTAGTTGAGCTCCTCGTCGGCCACGCGCCAGTACGCCAGCCGGTAGTGCTGGCGCTCGACCAGCTCCGCGAGCGGCAGGGACTCGGTGCCGGGCCGGATCGGGAACACGTGGTCGTGGTAGCGCAGCACCGGCACGGCCTCGGCGCCGGGCACGGCGACCTCGTCGAGCTGCAGCTCGTCGCGGCCGAGGACCGCGCCGATGCGGTCGCCGAGCACCGGCATGAGCACCGCACCGTCGCCCGCGGACCAGTCCACGTCGAACCAGTCGGCGTAGGGGGAGTCGGGGCCCTCGGACAGCACCGACCACAGCGCGCGGTTGTGCCAGACCGGCGTGGGGACCGCCATGTGGTTGGGCACGATGTCGAGCACCAGGCCCAGCCCGGCGCCGTGCGCGGTCTCCGCCAGCCGGCGCAGGGCGGGCAGCCCGCCCAGCTCGGGCGCGATCTCGTCGTGGTCGACGACGTCGTACCCGTGGGTCGAGCCCGGCGCGGCCCGCAGGACCGGCGACAGGTACACGTGCGTCACGCCGAGCGACGCCAGGTACGGCACGCGTGCCGCGACGTCGTCGAGGGTCAGGTCGACCCCGAGCTGGACCCGGTAGGTGGAGGTCGGCACCGGCTTGCCCGCCGTCGGCAGCCGGCGGGTGGGGGTCGGGCGCGGGTCGCTCATGCCGTCGGGCGCGGCCGCGTGGTGCGTCGCTTCGGCTTCTCGTCGGCCGACTCGGCGTGCTTGCGGCCCTTCGTCTGCTTGGCCGCCTCGCTCGCCGCCGCCGCCACCGCGCCGGAGCCCGACGACGTCGGCGACGTCACGATGGAAGGACGGGTGAACACGATGATCGACTTCTCCCGCAGGTCCAGCGTGGTGCCGGCCGCGACGGTGGTGCCGGCCTCGATCTGCGAGTCGGTGTCCACCACGGCCGTCCACTCGGCCCCGAACCGGTTCTGGGGGAGCGTGAACGTGGCGGCGTCGGGCTGCCCGTTGAACAGCACGAGGAAGCTGTCGTCCACGACCTCCTGCCCGCGCAGGTCGGGCTCGGCGATCGCGTCGCCGTTGAGGAACACCATGACGGCGCGCGCGTGGTCGGCGGCCCAGGCCTCGTCCCGCATGTGGTGACCGTCGGGCGCGAGCCAGGCGATGTCCAGGAGGTCGGAGTCGTCCGCGAGGTCCGGCTCGCCGGCGAAGAAGCGACGGCGGCGGAACACGGGGTGGTCCTGGCGCAGCCGCACGAGCCGACGCGTGAACTCGAGCAGGTCGGTCTTGTCCTGGTCGAGGTCCCAGTCGACCCAGGACAGCGGGCTGTCCTGGCAGTAGACGTTGTTGTTGCCCTGCTGGGTGCGACCCAGCTCGTCGCCGTGCGCGATCATCGGGACGCCCTGCGAGAGCAGGAGCGTGGTGAGGAAGTTCCGTCGCTGCCGCGCGCGCAGGGCGGTGATGGTGGGGTCGTCCGTGGGCCCCTCGACGCCGCAGTTCCAGGACCGGTTGTGGCTCTCGCCGTCGTTGTTGCCCTCGCCGTTCGCCTCGTTGTGCTTCTCGTTGTAGGAGACGAGGTCGTTGAGCGTGAAGCCGTCGTGGGCCGTGAAGAAGTTCACGCTCGCGATCGGGCGCCGGCCGGTGTGCTCGTAGAGGTCCGAGGAGCCCGACAGGCGGCTGGCGAACTCGCCCAGCGTCGACGGCTCGCCGCGCCAGAAGTCCCGGACCGTGTCGCGGTACTTGCCGTTCCACTCCGACCACAGCGGCGGGAACCCGCCCACCTGGTAGCCGCCGTCGCCGACGTCCCAGGGCTCGGCGATGAGCTTGACCTGCGAGACGACCGGGTCCTGGTGCACCAGGTCGAAGAAGGCCGACAGGCGGTCGACCTCGTGGAACTGCCGGGCGAGCGTGGCGGCCAGGTCGAAGCGGAAGCCGTCGACGTGCATCTCCAGCACCCAGTAGCGCAGCGAGTCCATGATCAGCTGGAGCACGTGCGGCGACCGCATGAGCAGCGAGTTCCCGGTGCCCGTGGTGTCGAAGTAGTGCGCCTGGTCGTCGTCGACGAGCCGGTAGTAGTTGGCGTTGTCCAGCCCGCGGAAGCTCAGCGTCGGGCCCATGTGGTTGCCCTCGGCGGTGTGGTTGTAGACCACGTCGAGGATGACCTCGATGTCGGCGGCGTGCAGCTCCTTGACCATCGCCTTGAACTCCTGCACCTGCTGGCCGGCCCGCTGGAACGCGGCGTAGCCGTTGTGCGGGGCGAAGAAGCCGATGGTGTTGTAGCCCCAGTAGTTCGACAGGCCCTTCTCCACGAGGGAGGGGTCGTTGACGAACTGGTGCACGGGCATGAGCTCGACGGCCGTCACACCGAGCGACGTGAGGTGCTCGATGACCGCGGGGTGCGCCATCCCGGCGTAGGTGCCGCGCAGCTCCTCGGGGACGGCGGGGTGCTGCATCGTCAGGCCGCGCACGTGCGTCTCGTAGATGACCGACTCGTGGTACTCGTGCTGCGGCGGGCGGTCGTGGCCCCAGTCGAAGTACGGGTTGATGACGACCGAGGTCATCGTGTGGGCGGCGGAGTCGTCGTCGTTGCGCTCGTCGGGCGCGTCGAACCGGTACGAGTACAGCGACGGGTCGCCGTCGATCTGGCCGTCGATCGCCTTGGCGTACGGGTCGAGCAGCAGCTTGTTCGGGTTGCAGCGCTGGCCCTGGGCCGGGTCGTACGGCCCGTGCACCCGGTACCCGTACCGCTGCCCGGGGGCGATGGCCGGCAGGAACCCGTGCCACACGAAGGCGTCGACCTCGGTCAGGTCCGCACGCGTCTCGGTGCCGTCGTCCGCGATCAGGCAGAGCTCGACTCGTTCGGCCACCTCCGAGAACAGGGCGAAGTTCGTCCCGGTCCCGTCGTAGGTGGCCCCCAGGGGATAGGGGCGTCCCGGCCACATCAGCATGCATGCCAGCGTGCCAGTCGGGCGTGCATCTGGCGCGGGGTGCGTCCGGTTGTTCTGGGTGGACTTCGACACACCCGCACCCGTTGCGCCCCGGCCCGCGACCTGGTGCGCTGGCCTCGGGACGCGGTCCGACGAGATGGAGACAGCCGTGAGCGGTCAGGTCGTGGTCGTGGGAGCGGGCCTGGCGGGCGCCAAGACGGTCGAGGGGCTGCGGGAGCGGGGCTACGACGGGCGCGTCGTCCTGCTCGGCTCCGAGACCGAGCGCCCGTACGAGCGGCCGCCGCTGTCCAAGGGCTATCTGCAGGGCGGCGAGGAGCGCGACGGGGCGTTCGTGCACCCCGCCGACTGGTACGCCGCGCACGACGTCGACCTGCGCCTGGGCACCACCGTCGCCTCGATCGACCTCGCCGCGCGCGACGTCCTCGACGGCTCGGGCTCGCGCACCGCGTGGGACCACCTGGTGCTGGCGACGGGATCGGAGCCCCGGCGGCTCGACGTCCCCGGCGCGGGGCTGCAGGGCGTGGTGCACCTGCGCACCCTCGACGACAGCGACCGGCTGCGGGCCCTGCTGGTGGCCGGCAAGCACGTGGTCGTGGTGGGCGGAGGCTGGATCGGGCTCGAGGTCGCCGCGGCGGCCCGCGCGGCCGGGTGCACCGTGAGCGTCCTCGTGCGCGACCCGCTGCCCCTGCTCGGCGTGCTCGGACCGGAGCTGGCGGCGATGTTCGCCGAGCTGCACCGCGAGAACGGCGTCGACCTGCGCACGCGCACGGAGGTCGCCGAGCTCGTCGCGGCCGGCGACGGGACGCACGTGGGTGCGGTCGAGCTGGCGGACGGGACGCTCGTGGACGCCGACCTGGTGGTGGTGGGGATCGGCGCGGCACCGCGCGTCGCCCTGGCGAAGGCGGCCGGGCTGCACGTCGAGGACGGCGTCGTCGTCGACGCCCACCTGCGCTCGTCGAACCCGCACGTCCTCGCGGTCGGCGACATCGCGCGCGCGCACCATCCGCTGCTCGGCACCCACGTCCGGGTGGAGCACTGGGCCAACGCGCTGAACCAGCCCGCGACAGCCGCGGCGACGATCGTGGGCGCGGACGAGCCGTACGAGCGGCTCCCGTACTTCTTCACCGACCAGTTCGACCTCGGCATGGAGTACGCCGGCTACGTGGGCTCGCACGGGTACGACGAGGTGGTCGTCCGCGGCGACCTGCAGGCGCGGGAGCTGGTCGCGTTCTGGCGGCGCGACGGCAGGGTGCTGGCCGGGATGAACGTCAACGTCTGGGACGTGGTCGACGACGTGCAGGCGCTGATCCGGTCGCGGGCCGTGATCGACCACGACCGCCTGGCGGACCCGGACGTGCCGCTGGTGGACCTGCTCTAGCCCGCGAGCGTCCGGTCGACTGCGCGGCGGACCACCTCGTCGTCGTCGGCACCCTCGGCCCGCCAGCCGAGCTGCTGGATCGCGCCGTTGCCCCGCCGGAGCACGGTGGCCACCTGCCGCTCGACCCACTCGAGGTCGCCGGCCGCGGCCAGCGCGGGGCGGACGTGGTCGACCAGCTGCCCGACCACCTCGGCCGCCGGCATCGGCTTGCCGGACAGCGGGCTCACCAGGTCGCCCGTGAGGCCCGACCGCGCGGCCCGCCAGGTGGCGGCCCGCAGCAGCTCCGTGCGCGGCGCCGGCATCGGGTCGCCCATGGCCGCCTCCGCGAGCCCGCGCACCAGGGCGGCCTGCAGGGCGGCGTCGTCGGCGTCGAGGCACACGTCCGCGACGCGCACCTCCACGGTCGGGTAGCGCGAGGACAGGCGGGCGTCGAAGTAGACCATCCCCTCGTCGAGGATCGCCCCGGTCCGCAGCAGGTCGTCGATCACGGCGCGGTAGCCGGCGGCGTCGCCGAACGGCGCGGTCGGTCCCGCGGTCGGCCAGCGTCCCCACACCTGCGAGCGGTAGGAGGCGTAGCCCGTGGCGGTGCCCTGCCACGACGGGCTGTTGCCGGACAGGGCGAGCAGCACCGCGTTCCACGGCCGTAGGTGGTCGAGGATCCTGACGCCCTCCTCGTCGTCGTCGATCGAGACGTGCACGTGGCACCCGCACGTGAGCTGGTCGCGCGCCGTCTGGCCGAACTCCGCGCGGATGGCGTGGGCGCGCCGGTCCGGGATGACGGTCGACTCCACCTCCTGTGGCGCGGCGGCCAGGGCGGCGATCCGGGCGCCAGCCCGTCGGGCGACCTCGTCGGTCCGTGCCCGGCCCGCGCGGATCTCGGCCGCCAGCTCGCGCAGGTCGGCGCGCGGCGGCGTGGAGGTCTCGATCTGCTCCTGCTTGAACTCCTTCTCCAGGTCGCCGCCGGGCTCGCCGTCGGGTGACGTCTCGATGGCCGACGCGTGCCGCAGCACCGTCGCCGCCACCGGCTGCGGGCGGCCCTCGGGCGTGACCAGCAGGAACTCCTCCTCGACACCCAGGGTTCGCATCGGCTCAGTCTGGGGGAGCGAGGGGTGGCGCGCCTGCGCTCGGCCGACCGGGTGCCGTCACCGTTGACCGGGCGGCGCGCGGACCGTACCGTGCAGTAACGCTGCCGTCCGAATGGTGAGATGACGCATGAGGCTCTTCCCGACCGTCCACGCGACCGGTGATCTGCCGGCCCCGCACCGCGCGCACCTCGAGCGCCACGGCCTGGTGCTCGTGGGGCCCGACGACGACCCCGACGTGGTCGTCGTGCTGCCCGGCACGGAGCCGGCGGGGACGCTGGAGGGCACCGGCGTCGTCGTGCTCGCGGCCGGGACCGAGGCGGCCGCCGTGCGCCGGCTGCTCGCCGCCCGGGGCGTCACCGTCCACTCGGCGCCGGCTGCGGACCCGGTCGCGCTCGTGCCGGCCGATCTCACCGCGGACGACCTCCTCGCGTGGACCACGGAGCTGGTGCTCCCGGTGCGCGCGACGCTGGGCACCGACACCGACGCGGCCGCCCTGCTGCGGACGGCGACCGGCAGCCAGGCGCCCGGCCACCTCGTCGCGGCCGGCCGCCGGGACGAGCAGGGCGGCCTCCTGGTGCTCGGGATCGACCCGACGACCGATCTCCCCGGCTCGGCCGAGGTGCTGCTCAACGCCGTGGTCTGGGCCGCGCGCCCGAGCGCACCGGGCGCCGAGGCCACCCGGTCCGACCTCGTCGACCACCCCGCCTGGGTCCGGCTGAAGCGCGACGTCACGGAGCTGCAGGCCATGCAGGTGCGCGACGGCTCGGTGCCGGAGGCGGGTCTGCACGAGCGCGCGCGGGAGCTCGTGCACGCGATCGGGCTCGCGCTCGACGAGCTCGCACCCGCGCTGCCCCAGGACGAGGACTACCTGACGCCCTGGGGCAAGGACCTCACGCGCTGGGCGGACGCCGGGTTCGGGGTGCCGGACTTCCTCGACTCGCTGGTGGCCTTCCACCCCGAGCGCCAGCGCGTCGACGGCCTGCCCCACCTCGTCCTGTTCCCCATGTACACGCAGAACGGGAGCACCGACCGTCGGGTCGAGGCGGTCCTGCTGCAGGTGCGCTGGCCGGACCTGGTGGCGCGCCTGGAGGCCGAGCAGTTCAGCAACGCGCTGTTCGTGCCGGTCACGTTCCTGGACTTCACCGCGGGCTACGACACGAACTCGGCGGTCCTGTTCCCCGAGACGGTCGCGGTGCGCGAGGTGCCGACGTTCACGTGGGGGGCGATCTTCGCCGACCGAGAGGCCGCCCGGTTCCGTCGCGTGGTGCGCGCCGCCGCGGAGACCACCCGCCTCGCCCTGCCGCCCGACGCCGCCCGGCTGCTGGCCGACCAGCACCTGGCCGAGGAGACGTTCGTCCTGTGGGACCTGGTGCACGACCGCACGCACATGCGCGGCGACCTGCCCTTCGACCCGTTCATGATCAAGCAGCGCATGCCGTACTTCCTGTACTCGCTGGAGGAGCTGCGCTGCGACCTCACCGCGTTCCGGGCGGCCGTGCGGCTCGAGGCCGAGGGAGTGGGCCACGCCCGCTACGTGCAGTACGCGATCCTCTTCGACCGGCTGTTCCGGTTCCCGGTGACCGGCTCGCGGGTGCGCAACTACGACGGGCTGGGCGGCCAGCTGCTGTTCGCCTGGCTGCACCAGCACCACGTGCTGCACTGGACGGACTCGCGGCTCACCATCGACTGGCCGCAGGTGCCGGACGCGGTGATCGCGCTCGCCGAGCAGATCGAGCAGCTCTACTGGCGCTCGATCGACCGGCCCAAGACCGCGCACTGGCTGGCCGCCTACGCGCTGGTCTCCGGCACGCTCACCCCGCACCCGGCCTCGGCGTGGGCGCGCGGCGACCTGCCGCTCGACGGCCCGCCCAAGGGCTTCACGGACGCCGTGCTGGACGACGAGTTCCCGCTGTCGATGTTCTACGAGGCGCTCGCCCGCAAGATCGGCGACGTCGTGGCGTCGACCAGCGGGATCACGGCCTGACCTGGGGGTAACGTCGCGGGGAGGCGACGACGGGGCGTGCGATGACGGAGCTCGACCGGGGCCGCGCGGCCTACGCCGCGGCCGACTGGGCGCTGGCCCGCGAGTGCCTGCGGGCCGCGGAGGCCGAGGCGTCGCTGGGCGCGCCCGACCTCGTGCTGGCCGGCCAGGTCGCCCTCCTGCTGGGCGACGACGACGACGGCGCCGACCTGCTCGCTCGCGCGCACCGCTCCTTCCTCGCGGGCGGCGACGCCGAGCACGCGGCGCTGTGCGCGTTCTGGCTCGGGATGCACCTGGTGAACCGCGGCGAGCTGGCGCCCGGCTACGGCTGGTTCGCGCGGACCCACCGGCTGCTCGCCAGCGAGGGCGGGGACTGGGTGGTCGGCGGGTACCTGCTGCTGCCCGCGGGCTGGCAGGCGGTCGCGGAGGGGCGGCTCGACGAGGCCGCGGACCTCTTCGCGCGCGCGGCCGCGGAGGGCGAGCGGTTCCGTGAGCCGGACCTGCTCGCGCTCGCGCAGGCGGGCCACGGGCACGTCCTGATCGCCGCGGGCCGCCCCCGCGAGGGGACCGCGCTCCTCGACGAGGCCATGGTCTCCGTGACCGGCGGGGAGCTCTCGCCCGTGACCACCGGCGCCGTCTACTGCACCCTGATCGACGTCTGCCAGCGGGCCCTGGACGTCCGGCGGGCGCAGGAGTGGACCGCGGCGCTGGAGCACTGGTGGTCCGCGCAGCCCGGCCTGGTGCCGTTCACCGGGGCGTGCCTGGTGCACCGCGCCCACATCACCCGCCTGCACGGCGACTGGTCCCTCGCGCTGGCCGAGGCGACGCACGCGTGCGAGCGGCTCACGGCGCACGACCCCCGGGCCGCCGCGAGCGGGTTCGTCGAGCTGGGCGAGCTGCACAGCCTCCGCGGGGAGACCGACCTCGCGGACGAGGCGTTCCAGCGCGCGGCCGCCCT
>NZ_JBGFQZ010000054.1:0-9397 GCF_041295535.1 Cellulomonas sp. ICMP 17802
CCGCGCCCGAGCCGGCTCCCGAGCCCACCGCTGAGCCGGTCGCGCAGCCCGCCGAGGACGAGGAGGAGGACGCCGAGTCCGCCCCCACGCTCGACGTGCTCGCCGAGCTGGCCGCGACCGTCCCGGCGGCCGACACCGCCGTGGAGCCCAACGCCACCACGAGCAGCACCTCGACGGGTCCGCGCTTCGCGACCACCGCGCTGCTGTTCCAGGCCCCCGACCCGTCCGCGGCCCGCCCGCGCCGTCGCCGCGCGCAGGCCAGCACCGGCTCCCCGGAGGAGATCTCCGAGGCCGCGCACCGCGCCGAGCAGGAGGCGGCGGAGGCCGCCGACGCCGCGGTGACACCTGCCGAGGCGACCGAGACCGAGCAGGACGCGTCCGCGCCGTCGCGCGGGTCGCGCCGCCGGGGCCGTCGTGGCCGCAGCGGCGACTCTGCGCCGGTGGAGCCCGTGGAGATCGTGGAGGAGGAGGAGGTCGTCGTCGAGGACATCGTCGACGCCGCCGCCGGGTACGACTCCGCCGAGCAGGACTCCGCCGACGACGAGCAGGGCGACGAGGACGAGACCACCGAGGACGGCGCGAACGGCGCTCCGCGTCGCCGTCGCCGCCGCGGTGGCCGCGGCCGGCGCAGCCGCAGCGACGCGCCCGGCTCGGCCGACAACGCGGACGAGACCGACGAGGAGTCCGACGAGGGCGCCGAGACCGAGGCCGAGTCCGACGCCGACGACGCCGCGGGGGAGGACGGCGGCTCGAGCCGTCGCCGCCGCCGTCGTCGTCGTGGCTCGTCGCGCGGTGAGGGCGGGGAGCAGAACGAGCCCCGCGCCGCCCGCACCCGCGCGCCCAGCGACGAGGTCACCGCGCTGCGCGGATCGACCCGCCTGGAGGCCAAGCGCCAGCGCCGCCGGGACGGCCGCGACGCCGGCCGTCGTCGCCAGATCATCACCGAGTCGGAGTTCCTGGCCCGCCGGGAGTCCGTCGACCGCACGATGATCGTGCGCGAGAAGAACGCCCGCACGCAGATCGCCGTGCTGGAGGACGGGGTGCTCGTCGAGCACTACGTGTCCAACCAGGCGCAGGCCTCGATGGTCGGCAACGTCTACCTCGGCCGCGTGCAGAACGTGCTGCCCAGCATGGAGGCCGCGTTCGTCGACGTCGGCAAGGGCCGCAACGCCGTGCTCTACGCGGGCGAGGTCAACTGGGACGCCGCCGGTCTCGAGGGCGGGTCCGCCCGCCGCATCGAGCAGGCGCTCAAGTCGGGCGACCCCGTGCTGGTGCAGGTCACCAAGGACCCCATCGGCCACAAGGGCGCGCGCCTGACCTCGCAGGTCACGCTCGCCGGCCGCTACCTGGTCTACGTGCCCGGCGGCGGCATGACCGGCATCAGCCGCAAGCTGCCCGACACCGAGCGCAACCGCCTCAAGCGGATCCTGCGCGAGATCGTCCCGGACTCCGCGGGCGTCATCGTGCGCACTGCGGCCGAGGGCGCGTCCGAGGACGAGCTGCGCGCCGACATCGCGCGCCTGCAGGGGCAGTGGGAGGCCATCGAGAAGAAGTCGAAGACCGCGTCCGCCCCGGCCCTGCTCCAGGGCGAGCCGGACATGGCCATCCGCGTGGTCCGCGACATCTTCAACGACGACTTCTCCTCGCTCGTGGTCGAGGGCGCCGAGGCCTGGTCGACGATCTCGTCGTACATCGACGAGCTCGCGCCCGACCTGGCGCAGAAGGTGACGCGCTGGGAGTCCGACACCGACGTCTTCGCCGTGCACCGCATCGACGAGCAGCTGGCCAAGGGCATGGACCGCAAGGTCTGGCTGCCCTCGGGCGGCTCGCTCGTGATCGACCGCACCGAGGCGATGACGGTGGTCGACGTCAACACCGGCAAGTTCACCGGCTCGGGCGGCACGCTCGAGGAGACGGTCACCCGCAACAACCTCGAGGCCGCCGAGGAGATCGTCCGCCAGCTCCGGCTGCGCGACATCGGCGGCATCATCGTCATCGACTTCATCGACATGGTGCTCGAGTCCAACCGTGACCTCGTGCTCCGTCGGCTGGTCGAGTGCCTGGGCCGCGACCGGACCAAGCACCAGGTGGCCGAGGTGACCTCGCTCGGGCTCGTGCAGATGACCCGCAAGCGCGTGGGCCAGGGCCTGGTCGAGGCATTCAGCGAGACGTGCGAGCACTGCCACGGGCGCGGCTTCATCGTGCACGAGGAGCCGATCGAGAAGAACAACCAGCGTCCCGACGCCGGTGCCCAGCAGCCGCAGCCCGCCACGCCGGAGGGCAACGCCCCCCGGTCGCGCCGCAAGCGCGGCGGCAAGGAGCCGGTGGCGCACGCTCCGCACGCGGGCGTCCCCGTGCTGCCGGAGGCCCGCGAGGCCGTCAAGGCGACCCTGGCGACGATCGCCGCCGCGGCCGCGCACGCCCACGAGCACGACCACGACCACGACGCGCCCGCCGCGCGGGTCGAGGCGCCCGAGGAGCACACGGAGCGCGACGCGCCGAGCGCGCCGGGTCTCGACGTGCTCGCCGAGTTCGCCGCCGTCCAGCACGCGGCGCCCGACGAGGACCGCGACGCGCCGGACGAGGGCCCGGTGGAGGAGCTCGAGCTCACCGCGGTGCCGGCCGACGTGTTCGCGGCGGACGACGAGGCCGAGGACGCCGAGGAGCCGTCCGACGGTGCCGAGGCCGACGACGCCGAGGAGCCGTCCGACGGTGCCGAGGCCGACGACGCCGAGGAGCCGTCCGACGGTGCCGAGGCCGACGGTGCCGAGGAGTCGTCCGACCGTCCCGAGGCCGACGGGGACGACAGCCGCGACGACGACGTGCGTTAGGTCACGCCGACCCCGCGCCGCACCGTCCAGGTTTGACCGTGCGGCGTGGGGTCCGTACCCTAGAACGTCGGCGCGTCGTGTGCGCGCTGGTCATGCGTGCCGCCGTTGGCGGCGCCGACGCGAACCCCCACGGGAACCGGTCGTCACCGGTGGCAGCGGGATGTGCGCGGGCGCAGGCAGGCACCGACATCTTCACCCGAGTATTTGACAAGCAGTTCGACGAGCAGAGATGAGCAGCAACGTGGTGTACGCGATCGTGAAGGCTGGCGGCCGCCAGGAGAAGGTCGCGGTGGGCGACGTCGTCGTCGTCGACCGCCTCGCTGCGCAGGCCGGCTCGACCGTCGAGCTGCCCGCCCTGCTCCTCGTCGACGGCGAGAAGGTCACCACCGACGCCAAGGCCCTGGCCAAGGTGACGGTGACGGCGGAGGTCGTGCGGGACGAGAAGGGTCCCAAGATCGACATCCTCAAGTACAAGAACAAGACCGGCTACCGCAAGCGCCAGGGTCACCGCCAGAAGCTGACCCGCCTCAAGGTCACCGGCATCTCCTGATCTCGCGCCGTGGCCGGCTGGCTGCGGACCCCCATTCTCTGAGCACGAAAGCAGGTTCGTCATGGCACACAAGAAGGGCGCGAGCTCCTCGCGCAACGGCCGCGACTCGAACGCCCAGCGCCTGGGCGTCAAGCGCTTCGGTGGCCAGGTCGTCAAGGCCGGCGAGATCATCGTCCGCCAGCGCGGCACCCACTTCCACCCCGGCGTGAACGTCGGCCGTGGCGGCGACGACACGCTGTTCGCCCTCGCCCCGGGCGCCGTGACCTTCGGGACGCGCCGCGGCCGCAAGGTCATCGACATCGTCGTGGCGGCCGAGGTCTGAGTTTCCTGACGCCGCGGCAACGGTCCGCGGCGGGTCATTCGTGGGAGGGGCGCACCGGTGCGGTGCGCCCCTTCTGCGTGTGAGTATCGAGAAGTAGCAATGGCAAGGGAGGTTCAGCCGTGGTGACATTCGTCGACCGGGTCGTGCTGCATGCGACCGGCGGTGACGGTGGGCACGGTTGTGCGTCCATCCACCGGGAGAAGTTCAAGCCGCTCGCCGGCCCCGACGGGGGCAACGGCGGCAACGGTGGCTCCGTGATCATCGAGGTCGACCCGCAGGTCACCACGCTGCTCGACTACCACCACTCGCCGCACCGGCACGCGCCGTCCGGCACGCAGGGCATGGGCGACCACCGCTCCGGCTCGACCGGCGCCGACCTGGTGCTCGGCGTACCCGACGGCACCGTGGTCAAGGCGCCCGACGGCACCGTGCTCGCGGACCTCGTCGGCGTCGGCGCCCAGTACGTGGCGGCCGCGGGCGGTCGCGGGGGGCTCGGCAACGCCGCGCTCGCCTCGCAGCGCCGCAAGGCGCCGGGCTTCGCGCTCCTCGGCGAGCCGGGCGACGAGCAGGACATCGTCCTCGAGCTCAAGACCATCGCCGACGTCGCGCTGGTCGGGTACCCGAGCGCCGGCAAGTCGAGCCTGGTCGCCGCGATCTCCGCGGCCCGGCCCAAGATCGCCGACTACCCGTTCACCACCCTGGTGCCCAACCTCGGCGTGGTGCAGGCCGGTGGCGCGCGGTACACCGTCGCCGACGTGCCGGGTCTCATCCCGGGGGCGTCCGAGGGCCGCGGTCTGGGCCTGGAGTTCCTGCGGCACATCGAGCGCTGCGCGGTCCTCGTGCACGTGCTCGACTGCGCGACTCTCGAGCCCGACCGCGACCCGCTCTCGGACCTCGAGGACATCGAGGCCGAGCTGCGGACCTACGCCGGTGACCTCTCCATCGAGGGTGGCCGCGTGCCGCTCCTGGAGCGCCCGCAGATCGTCGTGCTCAACAAGATCGACGTCCCCGAGGCGCGCGAGCTGGCCGAGCTGGTCAAGCCCGACCTCGAGGCCCGCGGGTTCCGCGTGTTCGAGGTGTCGACGGCCAGCCACGAGGGGCTGCGCCCGCTGACGTTCGCGCTCGGGGAGATCGTCGACAAGGCTCGTCGTGACGCGCCGGCGCCCGAGAACACCCGAGTCGTGCTGCGTCCGAAGGCCGTGGACGACGCCGGCTTCACGGTGACGCGCCGCGAGGTCGAGGGCCAGGGCGTGTACTTCTGGGTGCGCGGCGAGAAGCCCGAGCGCTGGGTCCGTCAGACCGACTTCTCCAACGACGAGGCCGTCGGCTACCTCGCGGACCGGCTCGCCCGGCTCGGCGTCGAGGACCGGCTGTTCGCCGCAGGCGCGGTCGCAGGCGACGAGGTGCGCATCGGCCCCGAGCACAACGCGGTCGTCTTCGACTGGGAGCCGACGCTCATGACTGGCTCGGAGTTCCTCGGCGGCCCGCGCGGCGTCGACCTGCGCCTCGAGGACCACTCGCGTCCGACGCGCGGCGAGAAGCGCCAGGAGTACAAGGAGCGCATGGACGCCAAGACCGAGGCGCGCGAGGAGCTGTGGACCGAGCGTGAGGCCGGTGTCTGGACGGACGCGGCGAAGGACTGACGTCCGCGCACCGGATAAGAGCGTGACCCGCCGCCGCCACGCGGCAGAATGCCGCACGTGACCGCCGACGCCCTGCAGGACCGCCAGCAGCTGGCCTCGGCGTCCCGGGTGGTCGTCAAGATCGGCTCGTCGTCGCTCACCACCCCCGACGGGCGGCTGGCCCCCGAGCGCCTCAACGCGCTGGTCGAGGTGCTCGCGGCGCGGCGGGAGGCCGGCGGCCAGGTCGTGCTCGTGTCGTCCGGCGCGATCGCGGCCGGGATCGGTCCGCTCGGGCTGGCGGCGCGCCCCAAGGACCTGGCCACGCAGCAGGCGGCGGCCTCGGTCGGGCAGGGGCTGCTCGTCGCGCACTACACGGCGGCGTTCGCGCGGCACGGTCTGCAGGTGGGCCAGGTGCTGCTGACCGCCGACGACACCGTGCGCCGCGTGCACTACCGCAACGCGCACCGGGCCCTGACGCGGCTGCTCGACCTCGGGATCGTGCCGGTCATCAACGAGAACGACGCGGTGGCCACCGACGAGATCCGGTTCGGCGACAATGACCGCCTGGCCGCGCTGGTCTCGCACCTGGTGCACGCCGACGCGCTGCTGCTGCTCAGCGACGTGGACTCGCTCTACACCGGCCCGCCGTCACGCGACGGCTCGCGCCGGATCGCCTCGGTCGTGCACGCGCAGGACCTCGAGGGCATCGACGTGGCCTCGCGGGGGAGCGCGGTCGGCACGGGCGGCATGGTGACCAAGCTGGAGTCCGTGGCGATCGCGACGCAGTCCGGGGTGCCCGTGGTGCTCACTTCTGCGGCCCAGGCGGCGCAGGCGCTCGCCGGCGAGGACGTCGGCACCTGGTTCACCGCGACGGGCCGCCGCACCTCGATCCGCCGCCTCTGGCTGGCCCACGCCGCGAACACCCGCGGGCGCCTGGTTCTCGACGCGGGCGCCGTCCGGGCGGTCCTCGAGCGCGGGACCTCGCTGCTGCCGGCCGGCGTGACCGGTGTCGAGGGCTCGTTCGAGGCCGGCGACCCGGTCGAGCTCGTCGGGCCGGACGGCCTCCTGGTCGCGCGCGGGCTGGTGTCGTACGACGCCGAGGAGGTGCCGCCGCTGCTCGGCCGGTCGACGTCCGAGCTGCGCGCCGCGCTGGGCCCGGGCTACGACCGCGAGCTGGTCCACCGCGACGACCTGGTCCTGGTCCGCAGGCGCCGCTGACCCCAGCAGGAGCCCGCAACGTCCGAGCAGGTGCAGCCCCTGGGCCACATCCGCTCGGACATCCGCGAGGGATCATCCACAACGTCCGAGCAGGTGCGGCCCCTGGGCTACATCCGCTCGGACGTCCCTGAGGGGCCGGCTCGACTCAGGTTGCCACGGACCAGGTCGAACGACCTGGCCATGAGGTGGGGCCGGAAGTCCGGCACCGCACCCCTCCAGAGGGTGGCGTCGATGCCGTTGGCCTCGAGGTCCTGACGACGCTGTGGGGGTCGCAGGACGCGGGGACTCGACCGGCTCGTGGCGGTCTGACGCGGGCGGAGAGTGCCCGGGACTACCCTGGTCCGATGACCACCTCGCTCGACCAGCCGGTGCAGGACGCGCTCGAGGCGCCGGACGTCGTCGCGCAGGTCCGCGCGGTCGCGGAGCGCGCCAAGGTCGCGTCGCGGGCGCTCGCCACGGCCACGCGCGCCACCAAGGACGCCGCGCTGCGCGGCATGGCCGACGCCCTCGTGGCGGCCACCCCCGAGATCGTCGCGGCCAACGCCGTGGACCTCGAGCGCGGCCGGGCGAACGGCACCTCCGCCGGGCTGCTGGACCGCCTCGCGCTGACGCCCGAGCGCATCGTCGCCATCGCCGACGCCCTCCGTGAGCTGGCCGCGCTGCCCGACCCGGTGGGCGAGGTCGTGCGCGGCCAGACGCTCCCGAACGGCCTGCGCATGCGCCAGGTGCGGGTGCCCATGGGCGTCGTCGGCATGATCTACGAGGCGCGCCCGAACGTCACGGTGGACGCCGCAGGGCTCGCGCTCAAGAGCGGCAACGCCGTCATCCTGCGCGGCGGCTCGGCCGCGGCCGCGAGCAACGAGGTGATCGTCGACGTCCTGTCGCAGGCGCTCGTCGCGCAGCGGCTCCCGGGGGCCCTGATCCAGTCGATCGACGCGTGGGGGCGCGAGGGCGCCGTCGCGCTCATGCACGCGCGCGGCCTGGTCGACCTGCTGGTGCCCCGCGGGGGCGCGGACCTCATCCAGACGGTCGTGCGCGAGTCGACCGTCCCGGTCGTCGAGACCGGCGTGGGCAACGTGCACATCTACGTCGACGAGACCGCCGACCTGGCCGTCGCCATCCCGATCCTGCTCAACTCCAAGACCCAGCGCGTCGGGGTCTGCAACGCCGCCGAGACGCTGCTGGTGCACCAGGCCGTCGCCGACGAGTTCCTCCCCGTGGCCATCGCGATGCTGGCCGACGAGGGCGTGACGGTGCACGGCGACGAGACGACCATGGCGCTCGCTCCGGAGGAGGCCGACTGCGTGCCGGCCACCGACGTCGACTGGGCCACCGAGTACCTGTCGCTCGACATCGCGATCCGGGTGGTCGACTCCCTGGACGAGGCCCTCGAGCACATCCGCGAGTGGAGCTCGGGGCACACCGAGGCGATCATCACGCGGGACCTGGCGTCGTCGGAGCGGTTCGTCGCCGAGGTCGACTCCGCGGCCGTCATGGTGAACGCCTCGACGCGGTTCACCGACGGCGGCCAGCTGGGGCTCGGCGCCGAGATCGGCATCTCCACGCAGAAGCTGCACGCCCGCGGCCCGATGGGGCTGGGCGAGCTCACGACGACCAAGTGGATCGTGCACGGCGACGGGCACGTCCGACCCTGATGGCACAGTCCACCGTGCGACACTGGTCGCTCCCGCCCACCCCTGGAGGATTGACGTGCATGCTGCCCTGATCGCCGCCGCCGCCGAGGGCGCCGAGCACGCCCGCGAGCTGCCGTTCCCGCCCGTCGTGTTCGGCATCGGCGCGTTCGTCGGACTCACGGCGA
Source organism: Cellulomonas sp. ICMP 17802 (assembly GCF_041295535.1). NCBI lineage: Bacteria > Bacillati > Actinomycetota > Actinomycetes > Micrococcales > Cellulomonadaceae > Cellulomonas > Cellulomonas sp. ICMP 17802. The sequence continues at coordinate 8,363 of NZ_JBGFQZ010000054.1, forward strand.
TGCTGCTCATCACGTTCGCCTTCCGCAGCGTCGGGACGCGCCACTGACCGAGGCGACGGGAGGCACCGGGCCGATGACGGATCCGCCGCGCAGACCTCGGCTCGGGGTGATGGGCGGCACGTTCGACCCCGTCCACCACGGCCACCTGGTCGCCGCGAGCGAGGTCGCGGCCCGGTTCGACCTCGACGAGGTCGTCTTCGTCCCCACGGGCCAGCCGACGTTCAAGCTGCACCAGGACGTCACGCTCCCCGAGCACCGCTACCTGATGACCGTCATCGCGACGGCGTCGAACCCGCGGTTCACGGTGAGCCGCGTGGACGTGGACCGCTCGGGTGTGACGTACACCGTGGATACGCTCCGGGACCTCAAGGCCGCCCGTCCGGACGCCGAACTGTTCTTCATCACAGGCGCGGACGCCATCGCGCAGATCTTGACGTGGAAGGATGCGGACGAGCTCTTCTCGATGGCGCAGTTCGTGGCGGTCACCCGCCCCGGGCACGCGTTGTCGGTCGACGGGCTTCCCGGCGACCGGGTCCACGTCCTGGAGGTCCCCGCCCTGGCGATCTCCTCGACCGACGTCCGCGCACGTGAGCGCGCCGGGCAGCCGGTCTGGTACCTCGTCCCCGACGGGGTCGTCCAGTACATCGCCAAGCACAGGTTGTATCGAGGTCAGTCATGAGTGAACCGGCAGAGCGGCGCCGTCGCCGCGAGCTCCATCGCAATCCCGAGACGGGCGACGTCTCGGGCGCCGCACCCGACGCCGGGTCCGCGGGCGCTGCGGCGACCCCGGCTCCGCCTCGGACCGCACCGGCGGCACCGTCCGCTCCCGGCGCTCCGGTCTCGCGCCGCGCCATGCGTGGCCAGGGCGGCGCCGACGAGACGCCGGCCCACGGCACCACGGCGAGCCACCCGTCGGCTCCGCAGCTCTCCTCGGCGCCGTCGGCCCCCACCGAGGCCGGCCGTTCGCGCCGGTCGATCCGCGACACCGCGCTCGACCCCACGAGCGCCCGCCCGACCTCCGCCGGTGCGCCGGCC
>NZ_JBGFQZ010000055.1:0-6952 GCF_041295535.1 Cellulomonas sp. ICMP 17802
GTGTAAACGAGCGCGGGCGCCGCCCGCGCCCCGCCCCCCCCCGCGACCGGGCTGCGGCGTGCCGGCGCCGAGGGCAACCGACCGCCGCAGCGCGCGGACCAGACCAGCGCCAGGTCGAACGCGCGCGGGTCGCAGGTGAGGGTGGCGACCCGGCCGAGGAACCACGCGACGTGCGCCGCGCGGACGTCGTCGGCCGACGCCCACGCGGCGCCGTCGACGTCGAGCGACGCCACGACCGCGTGCAGGTCGGGGGGACGGACGGCGGGCGCGGGGGCGGCCGCGACGAACGCGTCCCGCAGGGCCCGCACCGAGCGGAACCGGCGGCGCGGACCGGTGGACAGCGCGCGCCGCAGGACCCGCTCGCCGGCGGGCCAGGGCGCCGCCCCGACGGCGACGAACCGCCGCGGTCGGTCCTCGACGAGCCGGCGCAGGGCCTCGTCGCGCTCGCAGGCCAGGTCCATCGGTGTCGCGCCGGTGAGCAGGCGGAAGGCGACGGCAGCGACGGCGTACTGCTCGGCAGCGGGGTCGAGCGGAGGCGTCGGCGCGCCCGACCGGATCGCGGCGGCGGCCGCCGGGTCGAGGTACTCGCCGCCACCCGGGCGCGGGGATGGTGCCCCGTCCACGGACGCGAGCCCGAAGTCGACGAGGGTCGCCGAGCCGTCCGGCCCGACCAGGATGTTGCCGGGGTGGACGTCGCCGTGCAGGACCCCTCGCTCGTGCAGGCCGACGTACGCGTCGAGCACGGCGGCGGCGATCCGGCGGCGCCCGGCGTCGTCGGTGGTCAGCACCGCCAGGTCCGCGGGGTCGCCGTCGACCTCGTCGAGCACGAGCGTCCCGCCGGTCGGCGCGAGCGTGTGCCACACCAGCCGCGGGGCGACGGAGCCGTCGAGACGGTCGAGTGCGGCCAGCTCGCGGGCGACCAGGCCAGGGCCCTGCTCCTCGTCGTCGACGACCTTGACCACGACCCGCGTCCCGTCCCGGAGCACCCCCCGCCAGATCTCGCTGTCACGGAGCACCCGGACGCGCGCGGTGAGGGTCGCGGGCCCGACCCGCTCGCCCAGGCGGTGCCGGTCCTGCAGCGACCGCGCGGGTGCCGTGCCGTCCGCCACGAGGATGTCGCTGCGCGTGAGGGCGACGAGCACGCCGAACGCCTCGTCGAGCGTGCCCAGTGGGTCGGCACCCACGGCCGCGCAGTACGCCAGCACCGCCCCGACCAGCGTGGACGGCTGCCGGAAGTGCTCGAGCAGCGCCATCGCGTCGACGGACAGCAGCTGGGGCGGGACGCGGCTGCCCCGCCGCGCGACCAGCACCTCGTCCTGGTCCGGCATCGGCACGGACTCGACGTCGGCGTGCAGCACGTACCGGACCTCGGGGGCCCTCACGCCGGCACCCGCGCCCGGAGCTCGGGGCTCCAGCCCGCGACGTCGTAGGTTCGCGCCAGGCGACCGAGGGCCGCGTCGGCGACCTCGGCCGCGGGGGCGTCGGGACCGCGGGCCGCGCGCTCGTCGCACAGCGCACGCGCCACCGCGCGGCACAGCACTGCGCGCCAGCTGGTCCGGCCGTGGTCGCGGCCGCGGGACACCATCGCGGTCGCTCCGACCTGGCCCGTGAACGGGACGCCCTGGGCCTCGAGCCCGTCGAGCGCGTCGGCGAGCGCTGCGGCAACGGCGTCCGCGCGCTGCGCCGAGGGCAGGTACAGCACGATCTTGTCCGGCCGGTGCAGGCCCGCGGCGTCGGCGCCGACCTTCCACGACGGGACGTCGAGCGCGACGGCGGTCGCGAAGACCACCGGCAGGGCCGCGGGCAGGCAGGGGAGCGTCGGGCTGATGTAGACCTTGTGCACCTGCGCCGACGCGTCGGTCCCGTGCGCGGTCCAGCCGTTCCAGTGCTCGGTGCGGGACCGGTCGTGGTGCTCCAGGGGTACGGTCCGCTCCGCGCGGTCCGCGAGGTGCCGGGCCAGGCGCGGGTCCTCCCGAGGGTCGACGGCGGTGCCGCCGGACCGGTACAGGACGGACGCCAGCTCGTCCGGGCCGACCCACCCGGCGAGCGCCGCCCCCCGGACGACCACGGTGCGGGTCGTCCGGGCGAGCTGCCCGCCGGGCGGTGTCGACATCGGTCAGCCCTTGAGCACGGACGCGGCGTACGCGATGTCCTCGGCCGACCCCTGCATCCCCTCGATCTGCTGCTCGACCGCCTTGAGCGTCGCGACGAGGTTCTCGCGCACCAGCTGCAGGTCCGCCTCGTTGAGCCGGCCGGCCGGCGAGACGATCGGCGTGATCGACGTCGGGATCGTCCAGAGCGTCGTGTCGTCCGCCGGCAGGAACACCCCGCCGCCCCCGCCGCCGGCGCGGACCTGCACCTCGGCGATCTGCGGCGACAGTGCCGCGACCCGGATGATCGGCGACGTCTCGGGGACCGTCGGCGGGTTGGTCAGCTTGTCGTGCCACTGGAACTTCGGTACGCGCTGGACGTACAGATCCTTCACATAGAACCCCATGGCTCCCCCTCCCGTGAGGCCCGCGCCGGTCGGCCCGGGCCGGCGGCGCCGCGGTGGAGCCGCCCAGCACGAAGGAACGGCCCGCGGAGGGGGAGATACGGCGTCCGGCCTCAGCCCAGGGTGAGGTCCACGGTGACGAACGACGCCGGCGGCAGGTCCAGCTCGAGCATCGAGCCGGTGAGCCGGACCGCGTCGAATGGGAGCGGCACCACGGCGTCGGGGTGGTCGACGGTGTTGTGGTCCTGCGCCGAGGTCGCCGTCAGCACCGTGGCGACCGGCGCGGAGACCGGGCGGCCCCGCAGGTCGATCCGCACGGTCGCCCCGGCGGTCGGGTCGAGGTGGGTGACCGACACGAGCACGTGGCCGTCCTTGGTCGACGCCGACGCGGAGACGGTGCCGATCTCGACGTCGTCGACCACCCGGGTCGCCCGCTCGACCACCCGGACCGGCAGGGCGACGGCGTCCTGGTGACCCCGGCTCATCGCGAAGACGTGGAACGTCGGCGTCCGGACCAGGCGGTCGCCGTCGGTGAGCACCATGGCCTGCAGCACGTTGACGGTCTGGGCGATGTTCGCCAGCCGCAGCCGGTCGGCGTGGTCGTGGAAGGCGTCGAGGTGCACGGACGCCACCAGGGCGTCGCGCAGCGCGTTCTGCTGGAACAGGAACCCGGGGTTGGTGCCAGGCTCGACGTCCCACCACGTGCCCCACTCGTCGAGCGCCAGGCCCACCTGCTTGGTCGGGTCGTAGGCGTCCATCACGGCGGCGTGCCCGGCCAGGAGCTCGCGCACGTGCAGTGCGCGCCGCATGGTCGTCCAGTACTCGGCGTCCGTGAACGAGGTGGCGGACCCCTTCGCCGACCAGCCGCCCGACATCGTGTAGTAGTGGAACGAGACCGCCTGGAACAGCGCTCGCGGGCTGCGGTCGCCGAGGCCCGTGGTCAGCTCCTTCATGAGCGTCTCGGTCCACGCGTAGTCGTCGTCGGCCGCGCCGGCGGCGACCCGGTAGAGCTGGTTGTCGCCGTGGTCGCGGGCGTAGGTGGCGTACTGCCGGGCCAGCGAGGCGAACTGGGGCGCGCGCAGGTTGCCGCCGCAGCCCCAGGGCTCGTTGCCGATGCCCCAGAAGCGGACGGTCCACGGCTCGTCGCGGCCGTGCTCACGGCGCAGCCGCGCCATCGGGGAGTCGCCGGTGCGCGTGAGGTACTCGACCCACTCGCTCATCTCCTGGACGCTGCCCGAGCCCACGTTCGACGACACGTACGGCTCGGCTCCCAGCAGCTCGCACAGGGCCATGAACTCGTGCGTGCCGAAGTGGTTGTTCTCCTCGACGTCGCCCCAGTGCGTGTTCACCATGCGGGGCCGCTGCTCGCGCGGTCCGATGCCGTCCTGCCAGTGGTACTCGTCGGCGAAGCACCCGCCCGGCCAGCGCAGGTTGGGCACGTCGAGCTCGCGCAGCGCCTCCACCACGTCGGCGCGGATCCCCCCGACGTGCGGCACGTCGGAGTCCTCGCCCACCCAGAACCCCTCGTAGATGCAGCGGCCGAGGTGCTCGGCGAACTGGCCGTAGAGGTGGCGGCTGATGATGGGGCCGGGGACGTCGAGGTCGATCGCGGCGACCAGGGCGGGCGTCGGGTCGGTCATGGTGCAGAGCTCCTGTCAGTGGTGGGTGGCCGTCGTGCGGCGCAGGTCGAGGTCCGGGTCGGCGTCGCGGTCGCACACCAGGTGGCCGTCGACCACCACGGCCGCGGCGACCTGGACGTCGGTGCGGTGGGCGAGCGGGACGCCGTGCTCGTCGAGCTGGTGGGGGGACCCGGCGTTGTCCGGCCCCGGCTCGACGCGGTGCGTGAAGTAGAAGATCCAGGCCACCTCGTCGCCGGCGGCGGTGCGCCCGACGACGACGTCGGCGTGCCGACCCGTCCCGGCGTCCCAGGGGCGGCTGCCGGGCTCACCCAGGACGAGCCCGTCGCGCTCCCAGGTGTCGAGGTCGGGCGAGCGGTAGACGCCGAGGCCCCGCCACTCGTCGACCAGCAGCCACCACCAGCCGCCGAGGCGGAAGACGTTGGCGCCCTCGCCGGGCGGCTCGCCGACCACGCGGCGCGGCTCGTCCCAGGTGACCAGGTCCGCGGAGTCGACCGACCACTGCGCCGAGCCGTCGGCCTCGTCCTTGTACCAGAGCCGGTACCCGCCGGACGGGAGCGCGACGACGCACGCGTCGATCACCCGGTCCGAGGACAGCGGCAGCGTGCCGCGGTACGTCCACGACTCGAGGTCCGACGAGGTGTGGTGCGTGATGCTGCGGGTCGCGTCCCACGAGCTCGGGGTGCCCGGCACGTGCGTGAGGAACATGTGGTACTCGGCGCCGATCCGCACGACCTCGGGCGCCCAGAGCGTGTTGCGCCCGGGCAGGTGGTCGAGGCCGCCGACGACGCCGGCGTACGTCCAGGTCAGGCCGCCGTCGTGGGAGGACGCCATGCCGATCTCGGTGCCGTGCACCCAGCCGACACCGGCGGAGCGGTCGGCCGCGCGGCGCTGGGTGTAGAGCATCCGCCAGGTGCCGTCGGGCGCCTCGACCACCACGGGGTCGGTCGGGGCGTGGTGCACGGGGTCGGTGAACAGGGGGGCGGGGACCGTCCGGCTCATCCCTTGAGGCTCCCCGCGAGCAGGCCGGAGACGATGTGCCGCTGCGTGACCACGAAGAACACGACCATGGGCAGCAGGGCGATCACGCTGAGCGTCATGAACGACGGCCAGTCCGTCCGGAACTCCCCGACGGCCGTGTAGACCTGCAGCACGATGGTCCGCTTCTCCGGCGACGACAGGAACACGTTCGGCAGGATGAAGTCGTTCCACACCCACATCGTCTGGAACACGCCGACGGTCACCAGGATCGGTCGGATGAGCGGCAGGACGATGCGCCAGAAGATCTGCACCGCGCCGGCACCGTCGAGCATGGCCGCCTCGATCACCTCGAAGGGCAGCGTCCGCATGTAGCCCTGGATGAGGAAGAAGCAGAACACCGCGCCGGCCGCGTACATGATGACCAGGCCGTTGAGGGTGTCCACCTGGTTGACGCCGACGAGCATCCGGTAGAGCGGGATGAGCGTCGACTGCGCCGGCACGACGAACGCGAGCACCAGGACGATCCCGAGGATCCGGTTGAACCGCGAGGCGCGCATGATCATGCCGTAGGCGGCCATCGCGCCGATGAGGAGCTGGACCAGGACGCCGACGACCGTGACGTAGAGGGTGTTCGCGAAGCTCTGGGCGAGCGGGACGTCGCGGAACACGGCGACGTAGTTCTGCAGGTTCAGCGACGTCGGCAGCGCGATGGGGGAGGCCACCATCTCCGCCTGCGTCTTGAACGTGTTGACGACGATGTAGTAAAGCGGCAGCGCGACCAGGCACGCGACCGCGATCATGACGACGCTCAGGGTCGCCCGCTTCAGGCGGGTCACAGCACGTTCCTCTCCACGCGGCGGGACAGGACCAGCTGCCCGATCGACAGGGCCGCGACCGCCAGGGTGAACAGCGCGGCGAGCGCCGAGGCGAGGCCGTACCGGCCCTGGCCGACCCCGGACGTGATGATCGACTGCGTGATCGTGTAGGTGGCGAAGCCGGGCCCGCCGTTGGTCAGGGTGTAGGGCAGGTCGAAGACCTTGAGCCCGCCGGTCATCAGCAGGAACTGGCTGACGACGATGCCGGGCGTGAGCAGCGGCAGCGTGATGTGCCGGAACTGGGCCACGGCGCCGGCGCCGTCGATGGTGGCGACCTCGTACAGCTCCGCAGGGATCGACTGCAGGTACGCGAGGTAGAGCACCGCGTGCCAGCCGGCCGCGCCCCAGACGCCGACGAGGATGACGGACAGGCGCGCCAGGCTCGCGTCGGAGAGCCAGGGCACGGGGCCGAGCCCGAACAGGTTGTTCAGCACCGTGTTCAGAGCCCCCGACGCGATCGGCGACAGGATGTAGCTCCAGACCAGCCCGAGCACCGCCATGCTCGGGATCGCCGGGAAGAACAGGGCCGAGCGCACGAAGTTGCGTCCGGCGAACCGCTTGTTGAGCACGACCGCGAGCGGGATCGCGATCGCGGTGACGAGCACCGTGGTGCCCACCGCGAACAGCAGCGTGAAGCCGAGCCCGGCGAGCATCGACGGGTCGCGCAGGATCACGCGGTAGTTCTCGAGCCCGACGAAGCTCACGTCGGCGGAGTAGCCGGTGAAGTCGGTGAAGCTCCAGTAGACGGTCTGGCCGAGCGGGATCAGGAAGAGCACGACGAAGACGAGCGCGATCGGCACGAGGAACAGCTGGCTGGCGCGGGGACCGCCCCAGCCGGAGGGCCGGGGGCGAGCACGGCGTGCCGCGGGGCGCGAGACGGCGGTGGTGGTGGGTGCGGTGGCGACGGCCACGGGCAGCTCCTTCCGGGGAGGGGGGGGGGGGGGGGGGGGGGGGGGGGGGGGGGC
>NZ_JBGFQZ010000056.1:0-6291 GCF_041295535.1 Cellulomonas sp. ICMP 17802
TTGAGCAGCACCTGGGCGGCGAACCCCAGGGCGGGGCCGGCCACCGTCGCCGCGGGGGGCGCGGCCGCCCCCCCGACGGCCACGGCCAGGGCCGCGAGCCCGAGGACGGCGGCGACGGTCGTCGCGGCCGTGCCGCTCAGCGGGGCGGGCGCGAGCAGGACCACGAGCGCCACGACGACGCCGAGCGCGGCCGCGAGGACGAACGCGCCCGACTCGACGTGCGGGCGACGTGCGACGACGTCGGGCCGCCCCGCGGCCCAGCGTCCGGCCCGGGTGCGCGGGGCCGGTGCGGGGCGCACCACGTGCAGCACGCCGCCGTCGGCCACCTGCGCGCCGACCAGCCCGGACAGGTCGAGGCGGCGACCGGTCGAGTCGAGCACGACCACACCGGGGACGTGCACGGGGACCATCGCGGCCGCCAGCGCGTCCCGCACGACCACGTCCGACCGCAGCGCGATGTCGCGGCGCTCGCCGCCCAGGTCGACCGCCAGCCGGACCTGGACCGGGCGCAGGTGCTCGGCGGTCGGTGCTGTCACGACCACCTCCTGCGCGGTGCCGGCTGCTGCTGCGGGACGCCGGGACGGCGCCGCCGACATGCTACGGGGCACGGCCTGCCGCGGCATGACCCGTTCGGGGACAGAACCGCCCTGCGACGGTTGCTCCAGGTACCGTGGCGGTCGGCAGCTCCCGCCTGTGCTGGTGGGCATGCGGGTGGCCATCGGGACGAGGAGCGGGCAGCAGATGTCGATCGTGGCGCAGCGGGGCAGCAGCCACGCACCAGCGGTGGCGCAGCAGGGTCCGCCCGCCGTGCCGACCGGCCAGATCGTGCTCCAGCCGCCGCCCGAGATCCAGCCCTCCGACGGCGTGAGCGGCGTCCTGGCCAACGTCATCCCGATGCTCGGCAGCGTCGGCTCCATCGTGTTCGTCGCGGTCTCGTCGCCCGGCCCCAAGGGCATGATCGCCGCCGGCATGTTCCTCGTCGCGTCGCTCGGCTTCGTCGGCGTCAACGGCTGGCGGCAGCGCTCGCAGCACCAGGCGGCGGTCGTCGGCGCCCGGCGCGAGTACCTGGCCTACCTGGCGGACCTGCGCCGGACGGTGCGGCAGGCCGCGCGCGCCCAGCGCCGGCACGCCGAGTGGAACGCGCCCGACCCCCGCGCGCTCGCGTCGGTGGCCGAGGAGCGCTCGCGGGTGTGGGAGCGGACGCCCGACCACGAGGACTACCTGTTCGCCCGGGTGGGCGTCGGCAGCCAGCCGCTGTGCCTCGACCTCGAGCCGCCGCAGACGGCCCCCCTGGCCCAGCTCGACCCGGTGGCGGCGTCGGCGGCCCACCGGTTCCTGGTGACGCACCGCGTCCAGCAGGGCATCCCGCTGGCGGTCGACGTGCGGTCGGTGCCGCTGCTGCAGGTGGCCGGCACCGAGCAGGGTGCCCGGGCCCTCGCGCGGGCGATCGTCTGCCAGCTGGCCACGTTCCACTCCCCCGACCAGCTGCAGATCGCGGTGCTGGCCGGCGACCGCGCGCTGGCGTCGTGGGACTGGGTGAAGTGGCTCCCGCACGCGCACTCGACGCGGGAGCGCGACGCGGTCGGCGCGGCCCGGATGATCGGCACCACGCTCGCCGAGATCGAGTCGCTGCTCCCCGAGGGCCTGCGCGACCGCCCGCGGTTCGGGCCGACGGCGGCCGAGACGCCCCTGCCGCACGTTCTCGTGGTGGTCGACGGCGGCCACGTGCCCGTCGGCAACGCGATCCTCACCAGCGACGGCGTGCTCGGCATCACCGTCCTCGAGCTGCCCGAGCGCTGGGACGAGCTGGACGACCCGTGGACCCTGCGCTTCCTCGTCGGCGCCCAGCAGGCCGACGGCACGGCCCCGGTCGACGTGCTGCGCCTCGGCCTGGAGCCCACGCACCTGACGGGCGACCAGCTCTCGGTCGCCGAGGCCGAGGCGACCGCGCGCCGCCTGCTGCCCCTGCACCGCGACGCCGGCCCCTCGCGCGACGACGCCAACGCCTCGTCCGAGCTGGTGGACCTGCTCGGGCTGGGCGACATCCGCGACCTCGACCTGGAGACGGCCTGGCGGCCGCGCCTGCCGCGCGACCGGCTCCGGGTGCCGATCGGCCTGACCCCGCAGGGCCAGCCGGTCTCGCTGGACATCAAGGAGTCGGCCCAGCAGGGCATGGGCCCGCACGGGCTCATCATCGGCGCCACCGGCTCGGGCAAGTCGGAGGTGCTCCGGACGCTCGTGCTGGCGCTCGCGCTGACGCACTCGTCCGAGGACCTCAACTTCGTCCTGGTCGACTTCAAGGGCGGCGCGACGTTCGCGGGCATGGCGGACCTGCCGCACGTCTCGGCCATCATCACGAACCTCGGCGAGGAGCTCACGCTCGTCGACCGCATGCAGGACGCCCTGCAGGGCGAGATGGTGCGGCGCCAGGAGCTGCTGCGCTCGGCGGGCAACTTCGCCAACGTCAGCGACTACGAGAAGGCCCGCCGCACCGACCGGCCCGACCTCGCGCCGCTGCCGGCCCTGCTCATCGTCGCCGACGAGTTCTCCGAGCTGCTGGCCGCCAAGCCCGAGTTCGTCGACCTGTTCGTGGCCATCGGGCGGCTCGGCCGGTCGCTGCAGATGCACCTGCTCCTCTCCTCGCAGCGCCTGGAGGAGGGGCGCCTGCGGGGTCTCGAGTCGCACCTGTCCTACCGGATCGGCCTGCGCACGTTCTCCGCGGCCGAGTCGCGGACCGTGCTGGGCGTGCCCGACGCGTACGAGCTGCCGCCGGTCCCCGGGGTCGGCTACCTCAAGCCCGACCCCACGACGATGGTGCAGTTCCGGGCCTCGTACGTCTCCGGGCCGCCGCGGGGTCGCCGACGGGCCGCGGCCGGTCCCGGCGTGGCCACCGGGCGCGCGCGGCTCGAGTCGTTCACCGCCGCGCCCGTGCTCGGGACCGTGCGCGACGAGCCGGAGGAGGTCGTCGCCGACGAGGTCGAGAAGCGCGCGACGTTCGACATCGCCGTCTCGCTCATGGCCGGGCGCGGACCGGCGGCGCACCAGGTGTGGCTCCCGCCGCTCGTGGTGCCCAGCACGTTCGACCGCCTGATGCCCGACCTCGTCGCCGACCCCGCGCTCGGGCTGGTCTCGCCCGGCTGGCGCGCCGCCGGCGCCCTGACGATCCCGCTGGGCATCACCGACCGCCCGCTCGAGCAGCGCCGCGAGAACCTCACGATCTCGCTGGCCGGCGCCGCCGGGCACCTCGCGGTGGTCGGCGGCCCGCGGTCCGGCAAGAGCACCGTGCTGCGCTCGGTGGTCACCGGGCTGTCGCTGACGCAGACCCCGCAGGAGGTTCAGCTCTACGTCCTCGACTTCGGCGGCGGCACGTTCAGCCCGCTCGCGCGCCTGCCGCACGTGGCCGGCGTCGCCACCCGCAGCGAGCCCGACGTGGTCCGCCGGGTCGTCGCCGAGGTCGAGAGCATCGTCGACGCCCGCGAGCGGTACTTCCGTGCGCACCAGATCGACTCCATCGAGACCTACCGCGCGCGCCGGCTCGAGGGCCGCGCGGACGACGGCTACGGGGACATCTTCCTGGTCGTCGACGGGTGGAGCACGGTCCGGGCCGAGTTCGACGAGCTCGAGGCGCGGCTGCAGGCGCTCGCCGGCCGCGGCCTCACGTTCGGCGTGCACCTGCTGGCCAGCGCCGCGCGGTGGATGGACTTCCGCACGCAGGTCAAGGACCTGCTCGGCACCCGGCTCGAGCTGCGCCTGGGCGACCCGTCCGACTCGGAGCTGGACCGCAAGGTCGCCGTCAACGTGCCCAAGGACCGCCCGGGCCGCGGCATCGTGGCGTCCAAGCACCACGTGCTCACGGCCCTGCCCCGCATCGACGGCGACGACTCCCCCGCCACCCTCGGCGCGGGCGTCGAGCACCTGGTGCAGGTGGTGTCGCAGTCGTGGCGGGGTGCGCCCGGACCGAAGCTGCGCCTGCTGCCGGAGGAGGTCACGCTCGACCAGGTGCGCGCCGCGTCCCCCGCCGACACACGCGACCTGCTGCTCGGCGTCGACGAGGCCGCGCTGGCCCCCGTGGGCATCGACCTGCGCGAGGAGAGCCACCTCTACGCGTTCGGCGACGGCGGCTCGGGCAAGTCCGGCCTGCTGCGGTCGGTCGCGGCCGAGGTGCGGCGCACCCACACGCCCGCGCAGGCCCAGATCTTCGCGGTCGACTTCCGGCGCTCGCTCCTGGGCGAGATCCCCGACGAGTACCTGGCGGGCTACCTGACCACCCAGGACCAGGCGACCACCGAGCTCTCGGACCTCGCCGCGTACCTGCGCACCCGGCTGCCCGGCCCGGACGTCACGCCCGACCAGCTCCGGTCGCGCTCGTGGTGGACCGGCGCCGAGGTGTTCGTGCTGGTCGACGACTACGACCTCGTGCAGACCACGACGGGCAACCCGGTCGCCGCGCTGGTCCCCCTGCTCGCGCAGGCCGGCGACGTGGGGCTGCACCTGATCCTCACCCGGCGCACGGGCGGCGCGGCCCGCGCGATGTACGAGCCCGTGCTGCAGGCCCTGCGCGACCTCGCCGCGCCCGGGATCGTGCTCTCCGGCAACCCGGACGAGGGCGCCCTGATCGGCGGGGCCAAGCCGGTGCCGTCGGTGCCCGGCCGCGGCCAGCTGGTGACGCGCGACGAGGGCCGCCGCGTCGTGCAGCTGGCCTGGAGCCCCGCGACCGTCTAGGCGCGCGGCAGGGTGAGGATCTCGGCCCCGTCGTCGGTGATCGCGATCGTGTGCTCGCTGTGCGCCGTGCGGCGGCAGCCGGTGGCGCTGCGGAGCGTCCACCCGTCGGCGTCGGTGACCAGGCGGTCGGTGTCGGCCATGACCCACGGCTCCAGCGCGAGCAGCAGCCCGGGGCGCAGCGTGTACCCGCGGCCGGGCCGCCCGGTGTTCAGCACGTGCGGGTCCTGGTGCATGGTCGACCCGATGCCGTGCCCGCCGAACTCGGTGTTGATCGGGTAGCCCGCGGCGCCGAGCACCGAGCCGATCGCGTGGGAGACGTCCCCGAGGCGCGCCCCGGGTCCGGCGGCGGCGATCCCGGCGCTCAGCGCGCGCTCGGTGGCGCTGATCAGCGCGACGCTCTCCCGGGGCCGCGACCGGCCCACGACGAAGCTGACCGCCGAGTCGGCGGCGATCCCCGCCAGCGAGACCGCGAGGTCGAGCGTCAGCAGGTCGCCGTCGGCCAGCAGGTAGTCGCGCGGCAGCCCGTGGAGCACGGCGTCGTTGACGGACGTGCAGATGTAGTGCCCGAAGGGCCCCCGCCCGAACGACGGCGCGTAGTCGACGTAGCAGGACTGCGCCCCGGCCTCGACGATCAGGGCCTGGGTCCAGCGGTCGATGTCCAGGAGGTTCGTGCCGACCGTGGTCCGGTCCCTCAACGTCTGCAGGATGTGCCCGACCAGGGCGCCGGTGTCGCGCGCCCGGGCCAGCTCGGTGAGGTTCAAGATCTCGATCATGCGATAACTATACCGGCCAGAGTATCCCGGTACTAGAATCGCAGCCATGGTCAGGCTTCCTCTCACCGCCGCCGAGGTCGAGCGCGGCCGGCGCCTCGGCGCCCTCCTGCGTCACGCCCGCGGAGAACGCTCGATGCTCCGGACGGCGCTCGACGCCGGCGTCTCCCCGGAGACCCTCCGCAAGATCGAGACCGGCCGCATCGCGACCCCGGCCTTCTCGACGGTCGCGGCGATCGCCGAGGTGCTCGACCTCTCGCTGGACGCGGTGTGGGCCGAGATCGCCGGACCCGAGCGGGACGTCGAAGCCGCCGGCTCCCGGCGGATGGCGTCGTAGAGCCCGCGTCGTCGAGCCCGCTCAGCGGCGCTCGACCACCGCGCTGCGCTCACCGAACCGGATGGTCCAGCCGGCCGCGACGGTCGCCCGCGTGCCGGCCGGGAGCGCCGAGACCGTCCCGTCGGGGGCGACCAGGACCGTGCCGTTGGTCGACCCCCGGTCCACCACCCACAGCCGGCCGCCGGCGCCGTCGGGCCCGAACGCCAGGTGGGTCTTCGAGATGGAGCGCGCGGGGTCGTCGACGGGGACCACGTGGACCGTGCCGTCCTCGCCCGCCGGGCTCCGGCCGACCAGCCCGTCGCCCGTCACGTCCACGCGCTCGCCGGTGTCGAACGCCAGCCGCAGCGCGACCGGGGCCGGCGGCGCGGACGCGGGGGTGCTCGGCCGCAGGCGCGTGTGCTCGAGCTCGCCCAGGTCCGGCTCGACCGGCGCCGGCGAGGCCTCCGGCGGCACGTCGATCAC
>NZ_JBGFQZ010000057.1:0-5808 GCF_041295535.1 Cellulomonas sp. ICMP 17802
GTCAGCGCGACCACCCGGGCGGCCCGGGCCCTCGTCGTCGCCCGGTCGGCGGCGACCTCCCGCGCCCACCCGGACTCGACCAGCGCCTGCGCCTCGACGCTGCGCCCGTGGGCGGCCACGAGCAGCGCGCAGCCCTCGAGCTCGGACCGCAGGGCGAGCACCTCGCGGACGTGCGGGTACGGCGTCCGGGGCTCGGCGTGCAGCGGGTCGCCGTCGTCCCAGACCACCGCGAGGCCGAGGTCCGCCACCGGCGCGAACGCCGACGCCCGCGTGCCGACGACGACGGACGCCTGGCCGCGCAGGGCGGCGAGGAACGAGCGGTACCGCACGGCCGGCCCGTCGTCGGCCGCCAGCCGGACGGCGCCACCGGTCGCGCCGGGGGTCCAGCGCGGGATGCCCGCGTCCTGCAGCGACTCCAGGACGCGGTCGATGTCCCGCGCGTCGGGGACGACCACCAGCGCGCCGCGCCCGCCCAGGACGCACGCGGCGACGGCCTGGGCGATCGCGTCGGGCCACCGCTCCCCCGCCGCGCCGGGCAGCGCCGACCAGACGGCGCGGGGCGCACCGCCCGCAGTGAGGTGCTGCAGGAAGGCCGGGCCGCCGCGGTAGGGCGCCCACGCCGTGGCCGACGGCGACGGCACCACGGGCTCGCTCGCGACCGCCGGCACCTCCGCCTCGACCCGGGCGTGCCGCGCGGGGATCGCGAGGCGCAGCACGTCGTTCAGGGTGCCGGCCCAGCGGTCCGCGACCGCCCGGGCCAGCCGGGCGACCTGCGGCGTGAGCACAGGCTCGGCGGAGACCACCTTGCGCAGGGGCACCAGCGTGCCGTCGTGCTCCGCCTCGTCGACGCGCTCGAGCACGTAGCCGTTGACGTCCCCCTGGGCGCCGAACCGCACCTTCACGCGCGTGCCGGGCACCGCCGTGTCGGCCAGCGCCGCGGGCACCAGGTACTCGAAGACGCGGTCGAGGTGCGCCGGGACGAGGTCGACGCAGACCCGGGCGACCGGGAGCCGCTCGGCCATCGGGACACCGCCGACGGCGGCGGCCCGGGCGCGCCGGCGAGGCTGCGGGAGGCCCTCGAGCATCAGCTGCTCGCCGCCCGCGCTCACGTCCACGCGCCCATCACACCATCCGCCACCCACCGCGCGGGCGGGGTGCCCCCAGGACGACGGGCCGGCGTCAGCCCACCGCGGACTGCAGGTCCGCCACGCGGTCGGTGCGCTCCCAGGTGAACTCGGGCAGCTCGCGGCCGAAGTGCCCATAGGCGGCGGTCTTGCGGTAGATCGGCCGCAGCAGGTCGAGGTCGCGCACGATCGCGGCGGGGCGCAGGTCGAACACCTCGCGGATCGCCGCGGTCAGCCGCGCGACGGGCACGGTCTCGGTGCCGAACGTCTCGACGTACAGCCCGACCGGGTTCGCCTTGCCGATCGCGTAGGCCACCTGCACCTCGCAGCGCCGGGCCAGGCCGGCCGCGACCACGTTCTTGGCCACCCACCGCATGGCGTACGCGGCGGAGCGGTCCACCTTCGACGGGTCCTTGCCCGAGAAGGCGCCACCGCCGTGCCGCGCGATGCCGCCGTAGGTGTCGACGATGATCTTGCGGCCCGTGAGGCCGGCGTCGCCCTGGGGACCACCCACGACGAACGTGCCCGTGGGGTTCACCAGCAGGCGGTAGCCGGTCGCGTCCAGGTCCAGCTGTTCGAGGACCGGTGCCACGACGTGCTCGGCGATCCCCGGGCGCAGCGCGGTCTCCAGCTGCACGTCGGGGTCGTGCTGCGTGGACAGGACGACCGTGTCGAGCTTCACGGCCCGGTCGCCGTCGTAGCCGATGGTCACCTGGGTCTTCCCGTCGGGACGCAGGCCCGGCAGGATCCCCTCCTTGCGCACGAGCGTCAGGCGCTCGGCCAGGCGGTGCGCCAGCCAGATGGGCAGCGGCAGCAGCGTCGGGGTGTCGTCGCTGGCGTACCCGAACATCAGGCCCTGGTCGCCCGCGCCCTGCGCGTCCAGCGGGTCGAGGTCGGAGGAGTCCTCGCGGACCTCGATCGCCTTGTCCACGCCGGCTGCGATGTCCGGGGACTGCTGACCGATCGAGACGGAGATGCCGCACGAGTCGCCGTCGAACCCGATGGCCGACGACGTGTACCCGATCCCCCGGACCACCTGGCGCACGATCTGCGGGATCTCCACGTACGCGCTCGTGGTCACCTCGCCGGCCACGTGCACGAGACCGGTGGTCACCATCGTCTCGACGGCGACGCGGGCCGCCGGGTCCTGCTCGAGGATCGCGTCCAGGATCGCGTCGGAGATCTGGTCACAGATCTTGTCCGGGTGCCCCTCGGTCACGGACTCGGACGTGAACAGGCGCATGTCGGGCTCGGTCATGGCCGACAGCGTAATGGGCGCGCCCGATGTGGGTGGTCGGATCTCAGCCTCGCGCGACGACGGCGTCCCAGACGGCGTCCGCCACCTCGTCCTTGCTGCCGCTCGCCTCGGCGACCACCTCACCGGTCCCGTCGAGGATCGTGATGTCGTTGGCGTCGCTGCCGAACCCCCGGCCGCCGCCCACGGCGTTGACGACGAGCAGGTCGGCGCCCTTGCGCAGCGCCTTCGCGCGGCCGTGCTCGAGCACGCTGCCCGAGGCGTCACCGGTCTCGGCCGCGAAGCCGACCACGACCTGACCCCCGCGCAGCCGGTCGGCGGCGAGCTCGGCGAGGATGTCGACCGTCTCGACGAGCTCGAGCACGGTCGGCTCGCCGTCGTGCTGCTTCTTGAGCTTGGACCCGGCGGCGGTGCGCGGCCGGTAGTCGGCCACGGCGGCCGCCATGACCACGACGTCGGCGTCCTTGGCCGCGGCCCGCACGGCGTCCCGCAGCTCGGCGCCGGTCTCGGCGCGGACGACGTCGACGCCGGGCGGGGTGGGGACGTCGATGTTCGCGGCGACCAGGGTGACGCGGGCGCCTCGGGCGAGCGCCGTGCGCGCCAGCGCGACGCCCTGGCGGCCCGACGAGCGGTTGCCGAGGAACCGGACGGGGTCGAGGGGCTCGCGGGTGCCGCCGGCGGAGACGACGACGTGCCGGCCGGACAGGTCGTGCGGGCGGTCCGCGACGAGGGCCAGCGCGACGGCGGCGATGTCCTCGGGGTCGGGCAGCCGCCCGAGGCCCGTGTCCGCGCCCGTCAGGCGTCCCGCGGCGGGGTCGAGCACGTGGACCCCGCGGGCGCGCAGCGTGGCGACGTTGGCCACGGTGGCCGGGTGCTCCCACATCTCGGTGTGCATGGCCGGGGCGAGCAGCACCGGACAGCGCGCGACGAGGAGGGTCGCCGTCAGGAGGTCGTCGGCCTGGCCCGTGGCGGCCCGCGCGAGCAGGTCGGCCGTCGCCGGGGCGACGATCACGAGCTCGGCCTGCTTGCCGACGGCCACGTGCGCCACCTGGTCGACGTCCTCGAACACGTCCGTGGTCACCGGCTGGCCCGACAGGGCCTCCCAGGTGGCACGGCCCACGAACTCGAGCGCCGCCCGCGTGGGGACCACACGGACGGCGTGACCGTCCTCACGCAGCAGACGCAGGAGCAGGACGGCCTTGTAGGCGGCGATCCCGCCCGCGACGCCGAGAACGATGCGCATGGGGGCAGGTCAGCCCTCGGTGGCCTCGGAGGTGAGCAGGCCGGCGTCGATCTCGCGCATGGCGATCGAGAGCGGCTTCTCCTGCGGGCGGGTGTCCACCAGCGGGCCGACGTACTCGAGCAGGCCCTCGTTGAGCTGCGAGTAGTAGGCGTTGATCTGGCGCGCGCGCTTGGCCGAGTACAGGACGAGCGCGTACTTGGAGTCGGCACGCTCGAGCAGACGGTCGATGGGCGGGTCGGTGATGCCCGTGGGGGCGGCGACGGTTCCGGACACGGTGATCTCCCGTACGTGAAAGGGGTGGGGCTGGCCCCACCCTACCTGGTCGCGATGCCCATCCCGCGGACCAGCTCGTCCGTCGCCCGGTGCACGTCGTCGTTGACGATGACCTGGTCGAACTCCGCCTCGGCCGCCAGCTCGACCCGCGCGGTCGCCAGCCGGCGCTCGCGCTCCTCGGCGTCCTCGGTCCCCCGGCCGACGAGCCGCCGCTCGAGCTCGGCGAACGACGGCGGCGCGAGGAACACGAAGTGCGCGTCCGGCATCGACTCGCGCACCTGGCGCGCGCCCTGCAGGTCGATCTCCAGCAGCGCAGGCTTGCCCGCGGCGAGCCGCTCCTCGACCGGCCGGCGCGGCGTCCCGTAGCGGTTGCGGCCGTGCACGACGGCCCACTCGAGCAGGTCGCCGCGCGCGACCATCCGGTCGAACTCGTCCGCCGAGACGAACAGGTAGTGCACGCCGTCGACCTCGCCCGGTCGCGGTGGCCGCGTCGTCGCGGACACCGAGAGCCACACCTCCGGATAGCGCTGGCGGACGTCGGCGGACACCGTCCCCTTGCCGACGGCGGTCGGTCCGGCGAGCACGGTCAGCCGGGCAGGCGTCGTCGTCATGGGTGGTGCGGTACTCCTCGAGCTGCGCGGTGCGGCCGGTCCCACCCCGAGCCGTTCACCCGAAGCGGTCGACCAGGGCCTTCACCTGGTGCGGTCCGAGACCGCGGACGCGCCGCGTCTCGGAGATTCCGATCTCGGAGATGATCGCACGAGCCTTGACCTTGCCGACGCCAGGGAGCGACTCGAGCAGGGCGAGGACCTTGAGCTTGCCGATCGTCTCGTCCTGCTGCCCCTGCGCGATCACCTCGGAGAGCGTGCCCTGCGAGTACTTGAGGCGGTTCTTGACCTCGGCGCGGGCCTGTCGGGCGGCCGCCGCCTTCTGGAGCGCTGCCGCTCGTTGTTCGGGAGTCAGCGGGGGGAGAGCCACGCGCGTCACCTTCTCGTCAGTGGGCCGGCGACCCACGTGGAGTGCGCGGGATCGTGAGAACGAAACTAGCGAGCGCCACCCTCATCGGCAATGCGAACGGCCGTCCGATGCGCCCGGACCTGCGGCGACACACCGGTCCGAGCTCAGGACAGCGCCGCGGCGGCCTCGTCGGAGGCCTTCCGGGCCGCGGCCCGCAGCGCGCTCACGGACGGTCCGGCCGCGAGCACCCCGCGGGAGGAGGACGCCAGCACCTGCCGGCGGGCGGAGCCGAACACCTGCGCCAGCTCGCGCGGTCCCGCGCCCTGCGCTCCGACGCCCGGGGCGAGGAGCGGACCGTTGACCGCGGCGAGGTCGACGCCCGTGCGCGCGGCGGCGTCGCCGATCGTCGCGCCGACCACGAGGCCGATCGAGCCCATCGGGTCGGCGTGCGCGTTGAGCGCCGCGGCCCGGGCGGCCACGAGGGCCGCGACCGTGACCCCGTCGTCGGTGCGGGCGTGCTGGACCTCGGGGCCCTCCTTGTTGGAGGTCAGGCAGAGCACGAACAGCCCGCGGCCGGAGCTGAGCGCGAGGTCGACCGCCGGGTCCAGCGACCCGAAGCCGAGGTACGGCGACACGGTGAGCGCGTCCCCGGCCAGCGGCGAGCCGTCGCGCAGGAACGCCTCCGCGTAGGCACCCATGGTCGAGCCGATGTCGCCCCGCTTGGCGTCGACGATGACGAGCGTCCCGGTGTCGCGGCCGGCGGCGACGACCTCCTCGAGCACCGCGACCCCGGCGGACCCGTGCCGCTCGAAGAACGCGGCCTGCGGCTTGACGGCCGCGACCTGCCCGGCCACGGCCTCGAGCACGGTGAGCGCGAAGCGTCGCAGGCCCGAGGCGTCGTCGGGCAGCCCCCACGCGTCGAGCAGGCTCGCGTGGGGGTCGATGCCGACGCACAG
>NZ_JBGFQZ010000058.1:0-5550 GCF_041295535.1 Cellulomonas sp. ICMP 17802
GATGCGCGTCTGTTCCTTGAGAACTCAACAGTGTGCCAAATAGTCGATGCCATATGGCTCGCTATCCAGAGGTGTTCGTGTCCCGTTCGGGGTGTGGGTGCTGAGGTGGTGGGTCTTGGTTGAGATTGGTGTCGTTCTTCTACCTCCGTGGAAGGCGGTGCCACAATTCAGCCGAATCTGATTGGTCCTTATCGGGACCGTTTCGTGTGTCGGTTGCTTCGCTGCCTTTGGGTGGTGGGGTGCCATGTAGACATTTACGGAGAGTTTGATTCTGGCTCAGGACGAACGCTGGCGGCGTGCTTAACACATGCAAGTCGAACGGTGATGGCCAGCTTGCTGGTCTGATCAGTGGCGAACGGGTGAGTAACACGTGAGCAACCTGCCCCAGACTCTGGAATAACCATGGGAAACGATGGCTAATACCGGATACGAGACACACACGCATGTGTGGTGTCTGGAAAGA
Organism: Cellulomonas sp. ICMP 17802; assembly: GCF_041295535.1. Lineage (NCBI taxonomy): Bacteria > Bacillati > Actinomycetota > Actinomycetes > Micrococcales > Cellulomonadaceae > Cellulomonas > Cellulomonas sp. ICMP 17802. The sequence goes on from NZ_JBGFQZ010000058.1 coordinate 464, forward strand.
TTTATCGGTCTGGGATGGGCTCGCGGCCTATCAGCTTGTTGGTGGGGTAGTGGCCTACCAAGGCGACGACGGGTAGCCGGCCTGAGAGGGCGACCGGCCACACTGGGACTGAGATACGGCCCAGACTCCTACGGGAGGCAGCAGTGGGGAATATTGCACAATGGGCGCAAGCCTGATGCAGCGACGCCGCGTGAGGGATGACGGCCTTCGGGTTGTAAACCTCTTTCAGCAGGGAAGAAGCGCAAGTGACGGTACCTGCAGAAGAAGCGCCGGCTAACTACGTGCCAGCAGCCGCGGTAATACGTAGGGCGCAAGCGTTGTCCGGAATTATTGGGCGTAAAGAGCTCGTAGGCGGTTTGTCGCGTCTGCTGTGAAAACCTAAGGCTCAACCTTGGGCTTGCAGTGGGTACGGGCAGACTAGAGTGCGGTAGGGGTGACTGGAATTCCTGGTGTAGCGGTGGAATGCGCAGATATCAGGAGGAACACCGATGGCGAAGGCAGGTCACTGGGCCGCAACTGACGCTGAGGAGCGAAAGCATGGGGAGCGAACAGGATTAGATACCCTGGTAGTCCATGCCGTAAACGTTGGGCACTAGGTGTGGGGCTCATTCCACGAGTTCCGTGCCGCAGCAAACGCATTAAGTGCCCCGCCTGGGGAGTACGGCCGCAAGGCTAAAACTCAAAGAAATTGACGGGGGCCCGCACAAGCGGCGGAGCATGCGGATTAATTCGATGCAACGCGAAGAACCTTACCAAGGCTTGACATACACCGGAAACTTCCAGAGATGGTTGCCCCGCAAGGTCGGTGTACAGGTGGTGCATGGTTGTCGTCAGCTCGTGTCGTGAGATGTTGGGTTAAGTCCCGCAACGAGCGCAACCCTCGTCCCATGTTGCCAGCGGGTTATGCCGGGGACTCATGGGAGACTGCCGGGGTCAACTCGGAGGAAGGTGGGGATGACGTCAAATCATCATGCCCCTTATGTCTTGGGCTTCACGCATGCTACAATGGCCGGTACAAAGGGCTGCGATACCGCGAGGTGGAGCGAATCCCAAAAAGCCGGTCTCAGTTCGGATTGGGGTCTGCAACTCGACCCCATGAAGTCGGAGTCGCTAGTAATCGCAGATCAGCAACGCTGCGGTGAATACGTTCCCGGGCCTTGTACACACCGCCCGTCAAGTCACGAAAGTCGGTAACACCCGAAGCCAGTGGCCCAACTCGTAAGAGGGGGAGCTGTCGAAGGTGGGACTGGCGATTGGGACTAAGTCGTAACAAGGTAGCCGTACCGGAAGGTGCGGCTGGATCACCTCCTTTCTAAGGAGCATCTGGCAGCCACATCGCCTGTCATGGGTGGTGGAGGGTGTCCAGGCCCGTTGTCCCTGCCGAACGAGTGGGGGACGGTGCTCGAGGGTGGAACATCGACTGTTGGCCGGCTTTCGAGCTGGTGGCGACCTAGTACGCCGGGCCCCTTGGGGTTCCGGGTGGGAACGGATCGGCGCTGGGGAGGGGTCGGCTGGGCACGCTGTTGGGTCCTGAGGGAACAGCCGGAAGGTTGTTCGTTCAGGGTCGCTACGCACGCGGTCCGCACCCTGAGGGTGTGGGGTGGGTGCGGGTGGCTGCGGGCTGGTACCGCTCAGACGAACCACTCACGTGTGGGTGCCCGGTATCGGGTGCGCGCGGTGAGCAGGCGCTGGGGTGAGGGTGCCGGAGCCGGTCGTAGCTTGAGAACTGCACAGTGGACGCGAGCATCTTTTTTGAATGATCTTTGTGGTCAAGTTTATAAGGGCACAGGGTGGATGCCTTGGCACTAGGAGCCGAAGAAGGACGTTGTAGCCTGCGATAAGCCTCGGGGAGTTGGCAAACGAACCGTGATCCGAGGATGTCCGAATGGGGAAACCCCGCACGAGTCATGTCGTGTGACCCGCACCTGAATATATAGGGTGTGTGGAGGGAACGGCGGGAAGTGAAACATCTCAGTACCGCCAGGAAGAGATATTCCGTGAGTAGTGGCGAGCGAAAGCGGATCAGGCCAAACCGTGTACGTGTTCAAGCCGGCAGGCGTTGCGTGCACGGGGTTGTGGGACCTTTCAGCTGGTTCTGCCGAATCAGCAGGGAGTCAGAAAGTCGCGTCATAGTCGAAGGGCATTGAAAGGCCCGGCACAGAGGGTGTGACCCCCGTAGACGAAATGGCGTGGCCTCCCGAAGGGGATCCCAAGTAGCTCCGGGCCCGAGAAACCTGGAGTGAATCTGCACAGACCACTGTGTAAGCCTAAATACTACCTAGTGACCGATAGCGGACAAGTACCGTGAGGGAAAGGTGAAAAGTACCCCGGGAGGGGAGTGAAATAGTACCTGAAACCGTGTGCCTACAATCCGTTGGAGCCTCCCTAGCAGGGGTGACAGCGTGCCTTTTGAAGAATGAGCCTGCGAGTTAGTGGTACGTGGCGAGGTTAACCCGTGTGGGGAAGCCGTAGCGAAAGCGAGTCCGAATAGGGCGTCTCAGTCGCGTGCTCTAGACCCGAAGCGGAGTGATCTAGCCATGGGCAGGTTGAAGCGCGGGTAAGACCGCGTGGAGGACCGAACCCACCAGGGTTGAAAACCTGGGGGATGACCTGTGGTTAGGGGTGAAAGGCCAATCAAACTCCGTGATAGCTGGTTCTCCCCGAAATGCATTTAGGTGCAGCGTCACGTGTTTCTTGCCGGAGGTAGAGCTACTGGATAGCCGATGGGCCCCACCAGGTTACTGACGTTAGCCAAACTCCGAATGCCGGTAAGCCAGAGCGTGGCAGTGAGACTGCGGGGGATAAGCTCCGTAGTCGAGAGGGAAACAGCCCAGACCACCAGCTAAGGCCCCTAAGCGTATGCTAAGTGGGAAAGGATGTGGAGTTGCACAGACAACCAGGAGGTTGGCTTAGAAGCAGCCACCCTTGAAAGAGTGCGTAATAGCTCACTGGTCAAGTGATTCCGCGCCGACAATGTAGCGGGGCTCAAGTATACCGCCGAAGCTGTGGCATTCACATATCAGCTCAGCGCACCCTCGGGTGTGTTCAGGCGTGTGGATGGGTAGGGGAGCGTCGTGTGGCGAGTGAAGTCGCGGGGGAACCCAGCGGTGGACGCCACACGAGTGAGAATGCAGGCATGAGTAGCGAATGACGGGTGAGAAACCCGTCCGCCGAATGATCAAGGGTTCCAGGGCCAGGCTAATCCGCCCTGGGTAAGTCGGGACCTAAGGCGAGGCCGACAGGCGTAGTCGATGGACAACGGGTTGATATTCCCGTACCGGCGAAGAACCGCCCATACCGAGCCCGGTGATGCTAAACGCCCGAGCCGGCACACCACCCCTTCGGGGGTACCGTGCCGGGGAGCGCGTGACCCGAACCGGTAGTAGGTAAGCGTATTAACAGGGGTGACGCAGGAAGGTAGCCAAGCGTGGCGATGGTAGTCCACGTCCAAGGTCGTAGGGCGAGGTGTAGGCAAATCCGCACCTCACATAGCCTGAGAGCTGACGGTGACCGCGAATGCGGGAATCTGGTGATCCTATGCTGCCAAGAAAAGCCTCGACGCGAGGTTCTAGCCGCCCGTACCCCAAACCGACTCAGGTGATCAGGTAGAGAATACCAAGGCGATCGAGAGAATCGTGGTTAAGGAACTCGGCAAAATGCCCCCGTAACTTCGGGAGAAGGGGGGCCTGAAGCGTGAACCGACTTGCTCGGGGAGCGTGAAGGGCCGCAGAGACCAGGGAGAAGCGACTGTTTACTAAAAACACAGGTCCGTGCGAAGTCGCAAGACGATGTATACGGACTGACGCCTGCCCGGTGCTGGAAGGTTAAGAGGACGGGTCAGCCGCAAGGCGAAGCTCAGAATTTAAGCCCCAGTAAACGGCGGTGGTAACTATAACCATCCTAAGGTAGCGAAATTCCTTGTCGGGTAAGTTCCGACCTGCACGAATGGCGTAACGACTTCTCCGCTGTCTCAACCGCGAACTCGGCGAAATTGCACTACGAGTAAAGATGCTCGTTACGCGCAGCAGGACGGAAAGACCCCGGGACCTTTACTATAGCTTGGTATTGGTGTTCGGTGCGGCTTGTGTAGGATAGGTGGGAGACTGTGAAGCCGGCACGCCAGTGTCGGTGGAGTCAACGTTGAAATACCACTCTGGTCGCTCTGGATATCTAACCTCGGTCCGTGATCCGGACCAGGGACAGTGCCTGGTGGGTAGTTTAACTGGGGCGGTTGCCTCCTAAAATGTAACGGAGGCGCTCAAAGGTTCCCTCAGCCTGGTTGGCAATCAGGTGGCGAGTGCAAGTGCACAAGGGAGCTTGACTGTGAGACTGACAGGTCGAGCAGGGACGAAAGTCGGAACTAGTGATCCGGCGGTGGCTTGTGGAAGCGCCGTCGCTCAACGGATAAAAGGTACCCCGGGGATAACAGGCTGATCTTGCCCAAGAGTCCATATCGACGGCATGGTTTGGCACCTCGATGTCGGCTCGTCGCATCCTGGGGCTGGAGTAGGTCCCAAGGGTTGGGCTGTTCGCCCATTAAAGCGGTACGCGAGCTGGGTTTAGAACGTCGTGAGACAGTTCGGTCCCTATCCGCTGCGCGCGCAGGAAACTTGAGAAGGGCTGTCCCTAGTACGAGAGGACCGGGACGGACGAACCTCTGGTGTGCCAGTTGTTCCGCCAGGAGCACGGCTGGTTAGCTACGTTCGGAAGGGATAACCGCTGAAAGCATCTAAGCGGGAAGCCTGCTTCAAGATGAGGTTTCCATGCCCCCTCGAGGGGTGAGAGGCTCCCAGCTAGACCACTGGGTAGATAGGCCGGATGTGGAAGAGGGGACTAACGACCCTCGCAGCTGACCGGTACTAATAAGCCGACAACTTCACCACTTCATTCAATTGTTGCTACGCGTCCACTGTGCGGTTCCCGAGAGACGAACGGGAACCCGTTTGACAACTCGATCTCGTTACGGCGGTCATAGCGAAGGGGAAACGCCCGGTCCCATTCCGAACCCGGAAGCTAAGCCCTTCAGCGCCGATGGTACTGCACTCGCCAGGGTGTGGGAGAGTAGGACGCCGCCGGACATCATTCAG
>NZ_JBGFQZ010000059.1:0-5450 GCF_041295535.1 Cellulomonas sp. ICMP 17802
CACCGTCATATGTTAAAAAGACCCACCCCGGGTGGGCCCCGGGCGGCCGCGGCGCGGGGTGGCCGGCGGGGCCGGTCGGCGACGGGGCTGCCCGCCCGGAGCCGGGCGACGCGATCGCGGACGGTCGACCACGCGTCGGCGCCGACCCCCGCGTGCGCGGCCGGGTCGAGCGCGTCGAGCGCCGCGTCGAGGCGCCCGAGCGTCTCGGACACCGTGCGCGCCGCCTGGGTGCCGGACAGCGACCACGAGCGACCTTCGGCGACCAGCGCCTCGGCGTCGATCGCGTCCACGTCCCGCTGCCCGCGCACGTCCATGGCGAACGGGACGCGGGACCCGGTGTGGTGCGTGTGGAACGCGACGTCGTAGGCCGGGGCGAGCGCGTGCGTCCCGTCGGCGCGGTGGAGCACGGAGATGTTCTTGGCGTGCGCGTCGACGTTGCCGATCGCGAGGTTGAACGTGGTGAGCGCGAGCAGCGACCGGGGGTCGATGCCCAGCACGAGCAGCCGCGCCGCGATCTCCCGCAGCGACGGCAGCGCCCGCCCGCGCTGGAACTTGCGGTCGGGGTCGCGGGTGTCGAGGCCGAGCAGCTGGGCGGCGTCCTCCTGGTGCAGCCGGTCCACGGACCCGGCGGCACCGGGCAGCCGGTCGTAGCGCCGCACGACGATCGCGCGCCGGCCCCCGAACGTCCGCAGCTCGGACTCGACCGTGCCCAGCCCGGTGCGGCGGGCCAGCGCGAGGGCGGCGTGCTCGGTGTCGATGAGGTCGTGGGCGGTGCTCCCGGCCGGGCGCCCGAGCTTGACGATGTGCGTCGAGGGGCGGCCGCCGGCGGGCCGGGCCCACCCGGTGGCGGTCCGGGTGAGCGCGATCTTGGCCTCGAGGCCGGTGATCGAGGTGATCTGGTCGGCCGCGCCGTCGCGCGCCGCCTCACCCAGCAGGGCGCCGATCTCGTCGTCGGTCAGGTCCCGCGCCGGGGCGTCGTCGGAGGCCGGCGACGTGCCCGCCTCGACCAGCACGAGCGCGCCGGTGGTGTCCCGGCCGTAGGCGCGCAGGAACGCGACCGGGTCGTCGGGGTCGACGCCCGCGAGGTCCGCCTGCCGCGAGCGTGCGCGACCCTCCGGCAGGAGCCCGTCGAGCCAGACCCGCACGCGCGCGGGCGCCGGCGCCGTCCTGGCCAGCGGCAGGAGGCCCGAGACGACGGCGGAGTTGAGCCCCCACCGGGACAGCGCCTCGGGCGTGAACGTCAGCCGCGGGCGCGCCGGGTCGATCGCGCCCAACCGGGCGACCGGCGTGCCGTAGAGCCAGACGTCGAGGTCGCCGCTCACCGCGTCGTGACCTCCAGGTGCGCGCCGAGCAGCCGCAGCAGGGCGAACAGTCGCGTCGTGTAGAGGTTCGGGGTGCCCGTCTCCAGCTGGTACACGTACCTGCGGTCGATGCCCAGCTCGTCGGCGACGGCCTCCTGCGAGAGGTCGGCCTGCTCGCGCAGCTCGCGCAGGACCGCACCCAGGTCGACGGGGCTGTGCACCCGGGCCCAGACGTCGTCGGCCATGGTGGTCTCCTCTGAGTAGATATCCGCCCGTACCGTCGACGTGATAATAACAGCCCATCGACGGAGTGTGTAGATATCCACACATCATCGCACCGGGCGGCGCGGTAGAACAGACCATGGCGATGTTCCTGGTGGTGCTCACGCGGACAGGCCCCTCGTGGGATCCGTCCCGACGGCTCGAGGAGCAGGCGGGCTGGACCGAGCACGCGGAGTTCATGGACGGTCTCGTCGAGGACGGGTTCGTGGTCCTCGGCGGCCCGCTGGTCGACGAGATCCGGGTGGTCCACGCCGTGGAGGCGGAGTCCGCGGCGGACGTGCGGAGCACGCTGGCCGACGACCCGTGGAGCGGCTCGCACCTCGAGGTGGAGTCGGTCACCCCGTGGACGCTCCGGCTGGACGCGCGGGGCTGACCAGCACGGGCTCACGCGCCCGGCATCAGTGCCTCGATCGACGGCGGGGGCACCAGCACCAGCGGGTCGGTCTCGAGGTCGACCACCTGCGAGCGGGCCGGCGGGGTGCCCACGGACTCGAACCGGACGGTCGCGAGGTGCCCTCGCACGTGCACCACCCAGCCCCGGCCGAGGGTCGCGTGCTCGATGTCGAGGCCCGGCCGGGAGTTCTCCTCGCTGAGCAGGCGCGGGGCAGCGGGCGCGTCGGACGGCTCGTCGACGACGAGCGGCACGGGCACCTCGTCCCCCCATGGCAGGGTCAGCTGCGCGTGCGCCGAGAGGTTGTGGAACGAGACGCCCAGGAGCCGCACGGAGTCGCTGATGCCCGCGGCGCGGGCGGCCTGGTGGGCGGCGGCGCGCAGCTCGGCGGGCTCGGCCGACGGCTGGGGGAGCGTGACCGAGCGGGTCAGCGTGGTGAAGTCGGCGAACCGGACCTTGGCGACGACGGTCCGGGCGCCGCCGCCGTGCGCGGTCAGGCGGCGCAGGGCCTCGTCGGTCACCCGGTCCACCGCGTCGGCGATGCGGTCGGCGCCGAAGATGTCCTCCGCGAACGTGCGCTCGGCGCCCACCGACTTGCGCTCGCCGCTCGGGGCCACCGGTCGCGGGTCGATGCCGCGCGCGAGGCGGAACAGGTTGAGCCCCGACGACTCCCCGACCGTCATGGTGAGGACGTCCAGCTCCTGGCGGCGCAGGTCGGCCACCGTGCGCACGTCCAGCCGCTCGAGCGCGGCCGCGGTCGCGGGGCCGATGCCAGGCACCGCGCGCACGGGGAGCGGCAGGAGGAAGTCGTCCTCGTCGGCCGGCTCGACGACCAGCAGGCCGTCCGGCTTGCCGGCGTCCGACGCCAGCTTGGCGACGAGCTTGGTCCGGCCGATCCCGATCGAGACCGCGAGGCCCGTGAGCTCGCGGATCCGCGCGCGGACGTCGGCCGCGGCGCCGGCGGGGTCGTCGGCGAACGGTCCCGCCTCGAGGTCCACGAAGGCCTCGTCGATGCTCAGCGGCTCGATCAGCTCCGACAGCGTGCCCAGGGTGGCCATGATCACCCGTGAGTACGCCGAGTACGCCTCGAACCGGGGGAACAGCACGGCGGCAGCGGGGCTGAGCCGGCGGGCCCGGCTCATCGCCATCGCGGAGCGGGCGCCAGTCCGCCGGGCCTCGTAGGACGCGGTCGAGACGACGCCGCGCGGCCCCGTGCCGCCGACGAGCACCGGCTTGCCGTGGAGCGACGGCTTGTCGCGCTGCTCGACGGCCGCGAAGAACGAGTCGGCGTCCGCGTGCAGGACGGTCGCCCGGGTGCGCAGCCGCGAGGCGTCGGCGAGGTGCGCGGGGTCCACGCCCCTACTGTGCCTGCCGGATCGGCGTTCGACGCACAGGCGGGGTCAGGCGAGCGCGAGGCCGCCGCGGTGCCGCAGCTCGTGCAGGGCGTCGAGCAGGATGCGGTTGAACGCGACGGGCGCGTGGGCGTTGACGTCGTGGCCGGCGCGGGGCACCACGGTCAGGCGGGTGCCGGGCCGGGCGTCCCGGTAGCGGCGCTCGTCGATGCGCAGCGGGTCGCGGCTGCCGTTGACCAGCCAGACGGGCAGCGCGGTGCGGCGCAGGTCGGCCAGGGGCGAGTAGCCGGACATCGCGGCGAGCATGTCGGTGACCACGTGCCAGTCGGTGCCACCCAGGTGCAGGGCGCGCGTGATCATGCCCGACACCCGGCGGTACGTGCGCAGCGGCTTGCCCTTGATCTCGGTCGAGCAGCCCGCCAGGACGACGCCGGCGACCTTGTCCTCGTGCCGGCGCGCGTACGCGAGGCTGGTGTAGCCGCCGAGGGAGAGGCCGACCAGCAGCGGGGGCTCGGGGCACGAGTCGACGGCCTCGTCGATCGCTGCCAGGGCGCCCTCGAGGCTGAACCGCTCGTGGGCCCGGCGTCCGTGCCCGGGGAGGTCCAGCGTCACGGTCGGGTGGCCGGAGTGCTCGAGTGCCTCCACCTGCCGCCGCCAGATGGCGGAGGACGTCCGGGTTCCGTGCACGAGCACGATCGGTCGACGGTGGATGGCTGGCTCCTCGGGTCGGGTGCGCGGCGAGCGTACCCGGGCGACCTGGGAGTTCCGCGAGAGGCCGTGTGGGCGCGCAGTGAAGGGTTCGGTCAGACGTCCGGCGCGCACTCACCGCTGCCGAGCACCGCGAGCCCGGCGAGGTCGCCGGCGCCGAAGGTCGAGACGCTCAGGCTGGTGCTCGGGTACATGAGCTGGGTCGGGTCGTCCACGTGGTCCAGGCCGACGAGGTGGCCGAACTCGTGCGTGACGATGCCCAGGGCGGCAGCGCGGGTGGCCGGCATCGACATGAGCGTCCCGACGTCCTCCGCGTCGAGCGTGACCGACCCCGTCACGTAGACCGACCGGCCGGCCCGGGTGACCGCCGCCGACCCCCCGACGCCGGCGACGTCGCCCGCCAGCTGCGGCGTCTCCTGCGGGGTCGACCACGCGACGAGCACGGGGGCCCAGCGGCGCCCGTACGTGTCGGGCTGGTACGCGTGGCGGTCCGGGCTCGGCGCCTCGTGCGTGGTGCCGTCGTCGACGAACTGCAGGCCCGTGGCCGCCGACACCGTCGCGATCGCCGCGGCGACGAACTCGGCGCCTCCCGGCGGCGCGCCGTCGGGGCGCACGACGTAGTGGATCGGGCGGCACGGGCTGTACGCGACGGGGCCGCTGCCGTCGGGCTGCATCGTGGTGAACACGAACGCGCTCGACGTGGCGCCGAGCGGGGGCGGCGACCCCAGCGGCACCGGCGCCTCCTCGAGTCCCGAGGGCGGCCCGAAGACGACCGCGTTGGCCATCCACCAGCGGCCGCCGAGCACGAGGGCGAAGACCGTCGCGGCGAGGACGACCAGGACGCTCGCGCGTGGACCGCGGCGCACGCGGACGGCCGGGCCGAGGAAGTGCACGGTCCGTTCCTCGACCGGGCCGCGGGGGTGCGGGAGCAGCGGCGGGAAGGGCTCCTCCCCGCGCGCGCCGACCCAGGGGTTGAGTCCCTGCGGGTCCCCAGCGCTCACCCGGTGTGCCTCCCGCCCTCTGCGCGTCGGTCGGCAGGATCGCACATGCCGCGGTGCCGCGCGCGAGACGACCGCGGCCTCACGCTCTCAGGCCGACCATTCACCCGTGAGGCGCAGCAGCTGCGCGTGGTAGCCGCCGCCGAACAGCAGCGCGTGGACGCCGACCGGGTACAGCTGGTGCAGCCCGACCCGGCGCTCCCAGCCGGCCCGCAGCGGCCGGACCGAGCGATAGCCGGCGAGGACCTCGGGCAGGAACGGCAGTCCGAAGAGCGCGAGCATCGCGAGGTCGGTCTCGCGGTGGCCGCCGTGCGCGGCCGGGTCGATGAGCGTGACCCCGTCCGACGTCCACACGACGTTGCCGGACCAGAGGTCGCCGTGCAGCCGTGCGGGCGGCTCGTCGTCGTCGAGCGCGCCG
>NZ_JBGFQZ010000006.1:0-126059 GCF_041295535.1 Cellulomonas sp. ICMP 17802
CCCCCCCCCCCCCCCCCCCCCCCCCCCCCCCCCCCCCCCCCCCCCCCCCCCCCCCCCCCCCCCCCCCCCCCCCCCCCCCCCCCCCCCACGCCGCTGTCCGTCGAGGACGGGTGGTGGTCCACCGACCGCGACCTGCCCCACGGCACCGACTACGCGTTCGCGGTCGACGGCGGCGAGCCGCGGCCGGACCCGCGCAGCGCCTGGCAGCCGTCCGGCGTGCACGGCCCGAGCCGCGTGTTCGACGCGTCCGCCTTCCGCTGGACCGACGACGGCTGGGCCGGGGTCGACGCCCGCGGGCACGTGACGTACGAGCTGCACGTCGGGACGTACTCGCACGAGGGCACGCTGCTCTCCGCGATCGACCACCTCGACGAGCTGGTCTCGCTCGGCGTCGACCTGGTCGAGCTGCTGCCGATCGCCCCGTTCAGCGGCGAGCACGGGTGGGGCTACGACGGCGTCGGCACGTTCGCGGTGCACGAGCCGTACGGCGGCCCGGCGGCGCTGCAGGCGTTCGTCGACGCCGCGCACGCCCGCGGCCTCGGCGTCTGCCTCGACGTGGTGCACAACCACATGGGCCCGTCGGGCAACTACCTCGGGGAGTTCGGGCCGTACTTCACCGACGCCCACCAGACCCCGTGGGGCTCCGCGATCAACCTGGACGGCCCCGGCTCGGCCGAGGTCCGCCGCTGGGTCTGCGACAGCGCCCTGCGCTGGTTCCGCGACTTCCACGTGGACGCCCTGCGCCTCGACGCCGTGCACGCGCTCCTCGACTTCTCCGACCGCCACCTGCTCGCGCAGCTCTCCGACGAGGTCGCCGCGCTCTCGGCCGACCTGGGTCGACCGCTGTCGCTCGTGGCCGAGTCCGACCTCAACGACGCCGTCTCGGTCACCCCGACGAGCGAGGGGGGCTGGGGCATGACCGCGCAGTGGGACGACGACGTGCACCACGCGATCCACGCCCTGGTCACCGGCGAGCGCCACGGCTACTACGGGGACTTCGGGTCGCCCGAGGTCCTGCGCAAGGCGTTGACCAGCGTGTTCGTGCACGACGGCGGCTTCTCGACGTTCCGCGGGCTCGACTGGGGCCGGCCCGTGCCGCCCGGCACTGACGGCCACCGATTCGTCGTCGCCGCGTCGACCCACGACCAGGTGGGCAACCGTGCCCTCGGCGACCGGCCGTCCGCCCGCCTCGACCCGGGCCGGCTCGCGGTCGAGGCGGCCCTGGTGCTGCTGTCCCCCTTCAGCCCGATGCTGTTCATGGGCGAGGAGTGGGGCACCCGCACCCCGTGGCAGTTCTTCACCGACCACCCCGAGCCCGACCTGGGCGCCGCCGTGCGCGACGGCCGGCGCCGCGAGTTCGGGGGCCACGGCTGGGACGTGCTCTACGGCGGCGACATCGAGGTGCCGGACCCCCAGGCGCCGTACCCGTTCCGCGACAGCATCCTCACGCGCGAGGAGCTGGACGACCCCGCGCACCCCGAGCACCGTCGCCTGCTCGACTGGTACCGCGAGCTGATCGCGGTCCGGCGCACCGTCCCCGACCTCGCGTCCGGGGACCGGGCCGCCACCGACCTCGTCTGGGGCGGCGCCTCCGAGGGCGGGCCGGAGGACGTCCCGTGGGACGGGTGGATGGTGCTGCACCGCGGGGCGGCGCGCGTGGTGCTCAACCTGTCGGGCGAGGAGGTCGCCGTGCCCGTGCACACCGACGGTCCGGTCGACGTCGTCGCCGCATGGGACCCCGCCTCGGTCGAGCCGACCCCCGGCGGCGCGCTCGTCCGGACGGCGCCGCGGTCGGTCGTGGTGCTCGCCTGACTGCAGCCGGCACGAGCTCGGTGATCGGGGTCGACCTCGGTGGTCGGAACCACCGAGGTCGACGCGGAGCACCGAGCTCGACGGTCAGCCGACGAGCGCGGCGCCGTCCGCAGCGAGCGAGCCCAGGCGGGACAGGGCCCGGTAGTACTTCTTGCGGTAGCCGCCGGCCAGCATCTCGGGCGAGAACAGGTCCTTCTCCCCCGCGCCGCCGAGCAGCACAGGCACGTCGCGGTCGTAGAGCCGGTCCACCAGCACGACGAGCCGCAGCGCGACGTCCTGGGTGGGCACCGGCCGGACGCCGGTCAGGGCCACGAGCCCCACGCCGTCCAGCAGCGCGCCGTACCGGCTGGGGTGCACGGTCGCCAGGTGGGTCAGCAGGTCGCCGAAGTCGTCGAGCGTGGCGTCGGTCCGCGCGCCGGCGGCCGCCCGGACGGCGTCCTCCGACAGGCCCTCGGCGTCGGTGACGATCGACCGGTGGCGGTAGTCGTCGCCATCCACCCGCAGGACCTCGAACCGGGCCGCGAGCGCCTGGATCTCGCGCAGGAAGTCCTCGGCGGCGAACCGGCCCTCGCCCAGCGAGCCCGGCAGGGTGTTCGACGTGGCGGCCAGGGCCACGCCGCGGTCCGCCAGCTCGCGCAGCAGGCGGGACATGAGGACGGTGTCGCCGGGGTCGTCCAGCTCGAACTCGTCGATGCAGACCAGCCGGCGCGTGGCCAGCGCCTCGACGGTAGGCAGGAAGCCCAGGGCGCCCACCAGGTTCGTGTACTCGACGAACGTGCCGTAGGCGGCGTCGCCGACCCCGACGGCGTGCGCGAGCGACGTGAGCAGGTGCGTCTTGCCGACGCCGAAGCCGCCGTCGAGGTAGACCGCGACGGGGGTCGACCTGCCCCGCTTGAGCCACGACCGGGTGGGACCCTGCCGGATCTGGTCGGCCGCGGCCCGCAGCCGCGTCACGGCGGCAGCCTGCGACGGGTGGGACGGGTCCGGGCGGTAGGTGTCGAAGGACTCGCCGACGAAGTGGCGCGGCGGGACGAGCTCGGCCAGCAGGCGGTCCGGCGGCACGACCGGGCGCCGCTCCGTGAGGCTGGGGGTGCCCGTGGAGGCCAGCACGGGGTCCGGGGAGGTCACGATCGAGCAGCCTACGTCGGGCGCGCGGGCCGCCCGAATCCGGGCGCTTATCGCGTTCTGGACGCCTGTCCCACATGTCGGCCGAGGAATCTCACGATCCGGACGCCCTCTCCCGCGTTCTCTCCTGCCGTGACAACCTCGTCCGGTGATCGCCCCCGGGTTCCGCCTCTCGTGTCGGTGCATGTGCACCGTCGCCGCGGACCTGTGCGTGTGCTGCTGTCCGCGGAGCAACTGACCCCGCCCCTCGTCCCCCTCGGGCGCGCGGTCTGCGTCCCGAGAACCGCTCCCTGAGCGGTGGGTGCAGGCGCACGTCCATGTTCTCCCGGAGATATCGCCCCTATGGCGCACACCAGGATCGCCCCGCCCGCTGCTCGTGCCGAGGGCCAGTGGGCCTTCGGCCAGCGTGAACCCCTCAACGGGAACGAGCAGTTCAAGCAGGACGACGACGGCCTGAACGTCCGCGCGCGCATCGAGAACGTCTACTCGCGCGAGGGCTTCGCCAGCATCGCCCCCGAGGACCTGCGGGGACGGATGCGCTGGTGGGGGCTCTACACGCAGCGCAAGCCCGGCATCGACGGCGGCAAGACGGCCACGCTCGAGCCGCACGAGCTGGACGACGAGTACTTCATGCTGCGCGTGCGCTGCGACGGCGGCGCGCTGACCCTGCAGCAGCTGCGCGTGATCTCGGAGATCTCGGTCGAGTTCGGCCGGGGCACCGCGGACATCACCGACCGGCAGAACATCCAGCTGCACTGGATCCGCATCGAGGACGTCCCGGAGATCTGGCGCCGGCTCGAGGCCACGGGCCTGAGCACCCAGGAGGCGTGCGGCGACACGCCCCGCGTCATCCTCGGCTCCCCCGTGGCGGGCGTCGCGGCCGACGAGATCATCGACGGCACCCCGGCCGTCCGCGTGATCGCCGACCGCTACATCGGCGACCCGGCGTTCTCCAACCTGCCGCGCAAGTTCAAGACCGCGATCAGCGGCTCGCCCCACCAGGACGTCGCGCACGAGATCAACGACGTCGCGTTCGTCGGCGTGGTGCACCCCGAGCTGGGCCCCGGCTTCGACGTCTGGGTGGGCGGCGCGCTGTCGACCAACCCGAAGCTGGGCGTGCGGCTCGGCGCGTTCGTCACGCTCGAGCAGGTCCCCGAGGTGTGGACCGGCGTCGTCGGCATCTTCCGCGACTACGGCTACCGCCGCCTGCGCACCCGCGCCCGCCTGAAGTTCCTCGTCGCCGACTGGGGCGCCGAGCTGTTCCGGCAGGTGCTGGAGGCCGAGTACCTGGGCTGGACGATGACCGACGGCCCGGCCCCACCGCCGCCGCCCACGGGGCGCCGCGACCACGTCGGCGTGCACCCGCAGAAGGACGGCCGGTTCTACGTCGGGGTCGCGCCGACCGTCGGGCGCATCTCGGGCGAGCTGCTGGGCACCGTGGCCGACCTGGTCGAGGCCGCCGGCTCCGGCCGGCTGCGCCTCACGGTCGAGCAGAAGCTCGTGATCCTCGACGTCGAGGCCGACCAGGTCGAGGCCCTCGTCGACGGCCTGGAGGCCGCCGGGCTGTACGTGCGGACCGCGAGCACGTTCCGCCGCGGCACGATGGCCTGCACCGGGATCGAGTTCTGCAAGCTCGCGATCGTCGAGACCAAGGCGCGCGCGACGCACCTGATCGGCGAGCTGGAGAACCGGCTGCCCACCTTCGACCAGCCGATCACCATCAACCTCAACGGCTGCCCCAACTCGTGCGCCCGCATCCAGACGGCCGACATCGGGCTCAAGGGCGCGCTGGCGAACGGCGAGGACGGCTACCAGGTGCACCTCGGCGGCGGGCTCGGGCTGACCAGCGGGCTCGGCAAGACCCTGCGCGGCCTGCGGGTCCCGGCCGAGGAGCTCCCCGACTACATCGAGCGCGTGACGCGCAAGTTCGACGAGCAGCGCACCGAGGGCGAGCTGTTCTCGCAGTGGGCGCACCGGGCGGACGAGGAGGACCTGCGATGAGCACGACGTCGGGCGAGCGGGCTGTCCCCTACTACTGCCCCTTCTGCGCCAGCGAGGACCTCTGGCCGGCCGGCGAGACCCACGGCCAGTGGGAGTGCCGCTCGTGCACGCGGGCGTTCGGGCTGAGGTTCGTCGGGCTGGTGGCGCGCTCATGACCACCACCACCGACCTGCAGGAGCTCGCGGAGCAGGCCGGTCGCGACCTCGAGGGCAAGCACCCCGCCGAGATCCTGCGCTGGGCTGCCGAGA
This sequence comes from Cellulomonas sp. ICMP 17802, assembly GCF_041295535.1. Taxonomy (NCBI): domain Bacteria; kingdom Bacillati; phylum Actinomycetota; class Actinomycetes; order Micrococcales; family Cellulomonadaceae; genus Cellulomonas; species Cellulomonas sp. ICMP 17802. The sequence continues at coordinate 5,187 of NZ_JBGFQZ010000006.1, forward strand.
CGTTCGGCTCCGACCTGGTGCTCGCGTCCTCGATGGGCGACGAGGTGCTCGTGCACCTCGCCGCGGAGGCCGTGCCGGGGATCGACGTGATCTTCCTCGACACCGGCTACCACTTCGCCGAGACGCTCGGGACCCGCGACTACTACGCCGACTTCACGAACATCTCGCTGCGCACGATCCTGCCGCTGCGCACGGTCGCGGAGCAGGACGCGGAGCACGGCGAGAAGCTGCACGACCGCGACCCCAACCTCTGCTGCGCCCTGCGCAAGGTCGAGCCGCTCGAGCGCGGCCTGGCGCCGTACACCGCGTGGGTCACCGGCATGCGCCGCGAGGACGCCCCCACCCGCACCGACATCACGGTGGTCGGCTGGGACGCCAAGCGCGGCAAGGTCAAGCTCAACCCGCTCGCCGCGTGGACGCAGGCCGACGTGGACGCCTACGTCGAGGAGCACCACGTGGTGCTCAACCCGCTGCGCCAGGTGGGCTACGCCTCGATCGGCTGCGCGCCGTGCACCCGGGCGGTCGCGCCCGGCGAGGACCCGCGCGCGGGTCGCTGGTCCGGTACCTCCAAGATCGAATGCGGGTTGCACACATGAGCACGGTGACGCTGACGCAGCTGGACGCCTTGGAGTCCGAGGCCGTCCACGTCATGCGCGAGGTCGCCGGCGAGTTCGAGCGCCCGGTGCTGCTGTTCAGCGGCGGCAAGGACTCGATCGTCATGCTGCACCTGGCCCGCAAGGCGTTCTGGCCGGCGCCGGTGCCGTTCGCGCTCATGCACGTGGACACCGGGCACAACTTCCCCGAGGTCATCGAGTACCGGGACCGCGTCGTCGCCGAGCACGGCCTGCGGCTGGTCGTCGCGAGCGTGCAGGACGCCATCGACGACGGCCGTGTGGCCGAGCGCGCCGACGGCTCGCGCAACCCGCTGCAGACCGTCCCCCTGCTGGACGGCATCACGGCGCACCGGTTCGACGCGGTGTTCGGCGGTGGGCGTCGCGACGAGGAGAAGGCCCGGGCCAAGGAGCGGGTGTTCTCGCTGCGCGACGAGTTCGGCCAGTGGGACCCGCGCCGCCAGCGCCCCGAGCTCTGGGACCTCTACAACGGTCGCCACAAGCCCGGCGAGCACGTGCGCGTCTTCCCCCTGTCCAACTGGACCGAGCTCGACGTCTGGCGCTACATCGAGCGCGAGCAGATCGAGCTCCCGTCCATCTACTACTCGCACGAGCGCCAGGTGTTCCTGCGCGACGGCATGTGGCTGGCGCCCGGCGAGTGGGGCGGCCCGCGCCCCACCGAGACGCTCCAGGTCCGCACGGTCCGGTACCGGACGGTCGGCGACATGAGCTGCACGGGCGCGGTCGAGTCGACCGCGGCCACGGTCCCGCAGGTCATCGCCGAGGTCGGCGCCAGCCGGCTCACCGAGCGCGGCGCCACCCGCGCCGACGACCGCGCGTCGGAGGCAGCCATGGAGGACCGCAAGCGCGAGGGGTACTTCTGATGGGCACGGCTTCAGCGACGATCGAGGAGACCTCCACGGTGACCGAGCACGCGACGCGGGACCTGCTGCGCCTGGCCACGGCCGGCTCCGTCGACGACGGCAAGAGCACCCTGATCGGCCGCCTGCTCTACGACACCAAGTCGGTGCTGGCCGACCAGCTCAGCGCCGTCGAGGCCGCGACGCTGGCCCGCGGCGGCGGCGACGTCGACCTGGCGCTGCTCACGGACGGCCTGCGCGCCGAGCGCGAGCAGGGCATCACGATCGACGTGGCGTACCGCTACTTCTCGACGGCGACCCGGGCGTTCGTGCTGGCCGACACCCCCGGGCACGTCCAGTACACGCGCAACATGGTCACCGGCGCCTCCACGGCCGAGCTGGCGATCGTGCTGGTCGATGCCCGCAAGGGCGTGCTCGAGCAGACGCGCCGGCACGCCACGATCACGGCCCTGCTGCGCGTGCCGCACGTCGTGCTCGCGGTGAACAAGATGGACCTGGTCGACTTCGACGAGGCCACGTTCCGCGCGATCGCCGACGAGTTCACGGCGTACGCGCTCAGCCTCGGCATCGAGGACGTCACGGCCGTGCCGCTGTCGGCGCTCGCGGGCGACAACGTGGTGGACCGCTCGGCCCGGACGCCCTGGTACTCCGGGCCGACGCTGCTGGAGCACCTCGAGTCGGTGCCGGTGGGCCGCGACGCGCTCTCCGAGCCGTTCCGGTTCCCCGTGCAGGTGGTCATCCGCCCGCGCACCGCGGAGCACCCCGACTACCGCGGCTACGCGGGCCGGGTCGCCTCCGGGGTGGTCTCGGTCGGCGACGAGGTCACGGTCCTGCCCTCGGGCAAGCGCAGCACGGTCGTCGGGATCGACACCTTCGACGGGTCGCTGACCGAGGCGCACGCGCCCCAGTCGGTGACGCTGCGGCTGGCCGACGACGTCGACGTGGCCCGCGGCGACGTCCTCGTGCCGACCGCGGCCACCGTCGAGGTCGGCACGGACCTCGTCGGCACCGTCTGCTGGCTCGCCGAGAAGCGCAGCGTACTGGGCGCCCGGCTGCTGGTCCGGGTGGGCACCCGCACGGTCCGCGCGCTCCTGCGCGAGGTGAACGCGCGGCTCGACGTGGACACCCTGACGGTCGAGGCCTGGGACGGGGTCGACACCCTGCACCTGGTCGACGCCACCGATACGTCCTCCGACATCCCCCCGCGCGCGCTGACCCTCAACGCGATCGGGCGGGTCAAGATCCGGCTGGCGGAGCCGATCGTGCTCGACGAGTACGCCACGCACCGGCGCACCGGCGGGTTCCTGCTGGTCGACCCGGCCGACGGCACCACGCTCGCGGCAGGCATGATCGGCGCGACCCTGCTCGACCGCCTCACCCCGGCGCCGTCCGCGCAGGACGACGACGACTGGTTCGCGGGAGCGGGCATATGACCGGCCCGCAGCACGCCCTGCTGCTCGACCTCACCGGCCGGCGCGTCGTGGTCGTCGGCGGCGGCCCGGTCGCGGCCCGGCGCGCGGCACGGCTGGTCGAGGACGGCGCCGACGTGCTGGTCGTCGCCCCGGCGCTGTGCGAGGACCTGGCCGAGCACGCCGCGGCGGGCCGCGTGACGTGGCGCGCCCGCGAGTACCTGGCCACCGACCTCGACGACGCCTGGCTGGTCCACACCGCCACGGGCGAGCGCGCGGTCGACGACGCCGTCGCGGCCGACGCGCAGGCCGTGCGGCTCTGGTGCGTCCGGGCCGACGACGCGAGCGCGTCGAGCGCCTGGACGCCCGCGGTGGCGCGGTCGGGAGACGTCACGGTCGCCGTGGGCGCCGGCGGCGACCCGCGCCGGGCCGTGGCGCTGCGCAACGCGGTCGCCCTCCTGCTCGACACGGGTGGCCTCCCGCTGCGCCACCACCGTCCGGCCACCGGCCGCGTCACGCTGGTCGGCGGCGGGCCGGGCGACCCGGGACTCATCACGACGCGCGGCCGCCGGGCGCTCGCCGAGGCCGACGTCGTCGTGGTCGACCGGCTCGCGCCGCGCGCGCTGCTGGCCGAGCTGGACCCCGCGGTCGAGATCATCGAGGCCGGCAAGTCGCCGCACGCGCACACCCTGACCCAGACCGAGATCAACGCCGTGCTGGTCGAGCGCGCGCGGGCCGGCCACCGGGTGGTGCGGCTCAAGGGCGGCGACCCGTTCGTGCTCGGCCGCGGCGGTGAGGAGGTGCTCGCGTGCCTCGAGGCAGGCGTGCAGGTCGACGTCGTCCCGGGCGTGACCAGCGCGCTGGCGGTGCCCGCAGCCGCCGGCATCCCGGTTACCCATCGCGGCCTGGCCCGGCAGCTGACCATCCTCTCGGCGCACGACACGGCGCCGGACTGGCCGACGCTCGCGCGGCTCGAGGGCACCCTCGTCCTGCTCATGGGCGTCGCGCAGCTCCCGTCGCACACGCGCGCCCTGCTGGCGCACGGCAAGGACCCCGGCACGCCCGTGGCGATCGTCGAGAACGGCACCCTGCCGGCGCAGCGGACCACGGTCGGCACCCTGGCCGACATCGCCGACCGGGCGCGCGAGCGCGGCGTCGGCAACCCGGCCGTCGTGGTGATCGGGGACGTCGCGGCGCTGGCGGACGTCCTGGCCTAGGTTGGCGGGCGTGGCCGACCTCCCCGCGCTCGACGTCCTTCTCCCCCTCGACTCCCCCGTCCGCCACCTCGCGCCGCGCGCCGACGAGGCCGAGCTGGTCGCGCTGTTCGCCGAGCACGCGAGCGGCCCGCTGGTCCGCGCCAACATGGTCACCACGCTCGACGGCGCCGCCACCGGCGCCGACCACGTCAGCGGCTCGATCAACGGCCCCGCCGACTTCCGGGTCTTCCGCGTGCTCCGCGCCCTGGCGGACGTCGTCCTCATCGGCGCGGGCACGGCCCGCGGTGAGCGGTACACCGCGCTGGACGTCCCTGCCGAGCTCCGTGCCGCCCGCGCGGCGGCGGGCCGAGCCGACGAGCTCGAGCTCGCGATCGTCACGGCCACGGGCGAGCTCCCCGACCGGCTGCTCGACTCCGACCGCCCGCCGCTGGTGCTCACCACCGGGTCGAACCCCGCGCTCGGGGCGCTGCGGGAGCGCGTCGGCGCGGACCGCGTGCTGGTGGCCGACGGCGGCACGCCGGGGGCGGTCGACCCGCGCGCGGCGGTCGCGGCCCTGACCGGGCGCGGGCTCGTGCACGTGCTCACCGAGGGCGGCCCCACGCTCCTGGCCCAGCTGACCGACGCCGACCTGCTGGACGAGCTGTGCCTGACGTGGAGCCCGCAGCTGGTCGGCGGGCCGGCCGGCCGCATCACGCGCCTGCCCACGTGGTTCGAGCCGTCCCGCGCGCTGACGCCCCTGCACCTCCTGCACGCGGACGGCGTGCTGCTGGGACGGTGGCGGGTGGCTAGGCTCGGCGCGTGACCGACACGATCATCGTCCTCACGGAGGACACCCTCGCCAGCGCCGACGTCGAGAAGCTGCTCGCCCTGCACGAGGGCGAGACGTACGCGTACCGCGTCCTCGTCCCGGCGGACACGGACCGGCCGCTCGTCTCGAGCATCATCGACAACCTCAGCCTCGGCGAGCTCAAGGAGGCGTGGCACCGCGCGCTCGGCAAGGAGCCGTCCCAGCACGAGGCCAAGGCCACGGCCGACGAGCAGCTGGCGGGCAGCGTGGCTGCGTTCGTCGCCGCGGGCCGGGTGGCCACCGGGACGGTCGTCGACGACGACCCCCTGCCCGCGCTGAAGGCCGCGGTCGCCGACGGCGACGTGGTCGAGGTCGCCGTGGTCACCTACCCGCACGCGGTCGAGGACACGTTCCACCGCGACTGGGCCTCCCGGGCCCGCGAGGAGCTCCAGGTCCCCGTGCTGCACCTGTACTCGGGCACCAGCGAGATCGGCTGACGGATCACGAAGGGCGGCACCCCGCGCGGGTGCCGCCCTTCGTCGTGCTCAGAACCCGGTGCCCGTGACCTCCGGGTACCACCGGCGGAACTTGCGGACCTGGTTGACCAGCGCCATCGCGACGTAGAGCCGGCGACGCGGCGAGCTGTCCTTCGCGTACCTCAACGGGTGCGCGACGGCCTTCGCCTTGACCAGCCGACGCACGCGAGCGTTCAGCCCCGGCTCGAGGACGTAGCGCAGCAGCAGCCGGTGCGGCACCACCGAGTACAGGATCTCCTTGTCGACGACCACCGGCGGGACCGACCGACCCTCGACCGCGTCCTCCACCACGAACCGCATGGGGTTGGCCCCCGCCGCGGTGACGTAGTAGTTGTTCCGGCCGATGCGCGGGTTGACCTCGAAGAACCGGAACTGCCCGGTGCGCGGGTCCACCTTGACGTCGAAGTTGGCGAAGCCGCGGTACCCGGTCGACGCGAGGAACGTCCGCGCCTGCTCGAGCATGGCGTCGTCGCGGCTGGTGATCATGGCCGCGGGGTTGCCCAGCCCCGACGGCGTGTGCTCCTCGAGCAGCACGTGCGCCGAGCAGAGCAGGGTGATCTCCCCGTGGGTGTCCACGTAGGCCGTGATGGACCGCATCTGGGTGTCGTCGCCGGGCACCAGCTCCTGCACCACGAACCGCCCGTGGAACCCGGCCGCGCGCAGGGCGCTCCACAGCCAGTCGAGCTCCTGCGGGGTGGCGATCTCGAAGACCTTCTTCTTGCCCTCGAACTCGACGTCCTGGTAGTCCGCGCTGCTCGCCGCCTTCGCGATCAGCGGGTACTCGAGGTCCACGGGCGCCGCCGCCCAGTCCGCGCCGCCCGAGAACTCCTGCACGATCGTCCGGGGCACCGAGATGCCCAGGTCGGTGCAGATCTCGGCGAACGTGGCCTTGTCGGAGATCCGGTCGAGCAGGTGCTCGGACAGGAACGGCACCACGTAGTACTGCTCGAGCAGCGCGCGGTGCTGCACCACGACCCGGACCAGCCAGTCCGAGTTCGCCATGAGCAGCAGGCGCCGGTCGGGCATCGACTGCGCGACCGTGACCAGCCGGTCGACCAGCTGGCGCGCGTCGTGGCCGTCGGCGACGATCTCGTGCCGCACGATCCGCGAGTGCGCCACGGGACCCAGCGCCGCGCCGGCGACGACCACCGACGTCACGCCGTAGGCCTCGTGGAACGAGCGGGCCAGGGCGTACACGCCGATGTCGGCGCCGAGGATGACGGGCTGCAGCGGCGTCCCGCTCACGCGGTCTGCTCGGTGCGGTCGCCCGACCACTGCGTGTGGAACGTGCCGTCCTTGTCGGTCCGCTTATAGGTGTGCGCCCCGAAGAAGTCGCGCTGCGCCTGGATCAGGGCCGCGGGCAGCCGCTCGGCGCGGACGCCGTCGTAGTAGGCCAGCGACGACGAGAACGCCGGCGTGGGCACGCCGTGCAGCGCGGCACCCGAGACGATCCGCCGCCACGCCTCGACGCCGTTGCCGACCGCCCCGGTGAAGTACTCGTCGGCCAGCAGCAGCGGCAGGTGGGCGTCGCGCTCGTACGCCTCGGTGATGCGGTTGAGGAAGCGCGCGCGGATGATGCAGCCGCCGCGCCAGATGCGGGCCATGGCGCCGCGGTCGATGTCCCAGCCGAGCTCGGCGCTCGCGGCGGCGATCTGGTCGAAGCCCTGCGAGTACGCGACGACCTTGGAGGCGTACAGGGCAAGCCGCACGTCCTCGATGAACGCGTCGCGGTCGGTGACGTCCCACGCCGTCGTGTGCGCCTGCAGGACCCCGGCGGCGGCGGACCGCTGCGGCACGGAGCCGGACAGGGCGCGGGCGAACGTCGCCTCTGCGATGCCCGTGATCGGCACGCCCAGGTCGAGCGCGTTCTGGACGGTCCAGCGGCCGGTGCCCTTCTGCTCCGCCTGGTCCAGCACGATGTCGACGAACGCCGACCCGGTCTCGGCGTCGACGTGCTGCAGGACGTCCGCGGTGATCTCGATGAGGAACGACTCGAGGTCGCCCGTGTTCCAGTCGGCGAAGATCTGCCCGATCTCCGCGGCCGAGGCACCCAGCCCCTGGCGCAGGAGGTCGTATGCCTCGGCGATGAGCTGCATGTCGGCGTACTCGATGCCGTTGTGCACCATCTTGACGAAGTGGCCGGCGCCGTCGGGCCCGACGTAGGTGCAGCAGGGCACGCCGTCGACCTTGGCCGAGATCTTCTCGAGGATCGGGCCGAGCGACTCGTAGGACTCCTTGGTGCCGCCGGGCATGATCGACGGTCCGAGCAGCGCGCCCTCCTCGCCGCCCGAGACGCCGGAGCCGACGAAGTGCAGGCCCTTCTCGCGCAGCGCGGCCTCGCGCCGGATGGTGTCGGGGAAGTGCGCGTTGCCGGCGTCGACGACGATGTCGCCCTCCTCCAGGAACGGCACGAGCTCGTCGATGACCGCGTCCGTCGGGCCGCCAGCCTTCACCATGACGACGATCTTGCGGGGCTTGGCCAGCGACGCGACGAAGTCCTCGACCGACTCGGACGGCACGAACGCGCCCTCGTCGCCGTGGTCCGCCACGAGCGACTCGGTCTTGGCGTAGGAGCGGTTGTGGATGGCCACCGTGTAGCCGTTGCGCGCGAAGTTGCGGGCGAGGTTGCGGCCCATGACCGCCAGCCCTGTGACGCCGATCTGCGCGGTTCCGGTGGCGGTTCCTGAGGCGACCATGCGGGGAGTGCTCCTTCGATCGACGGCCGGCACGGGCCGCGTCCGCGACGGCGGCGAGCAGGTGCGGGGCACGTGCAGGCGCAGGTCGGGTCAGGCGACGTCCGGGGGTGCTGGGTGCGCGGGCCAGCCTAGTCCGGTGCGGCAGGCGCGGCCTCGGCGGGCCGGACCGTAAGACGGGGGCGGCGTGCCGGACGCCGAGAAGGACACCCCGTGCGTACGCTCCACTGCGTGACACCCGCCGGTCCTGAGGACGTCCCCGTGGAGTTCGTCAGCGCGCTGCGCTCGCTGCGCCGGGTGACCGTCCGCCCCGAGGTGATCCTCGACGAGGTGCCCGGGCCCGCGCGCATCGCCCCCTTCTCCGCGGCCCTCACGGCCGAGGTGCGCACGGCTCGTCGCTCGGTCGCCGCCGAGGAGCTGGCCTCGGGCCGGTTCGTCGTGCTGTTCGACCCGGCCGGCCAGGAGGCCTGGGACGGGCACTTCCGCCTGGTCACGCTCGTCCGGGCGACGCTCGAGGCCGAGGTGGGCGCTGACCCGATGCTCGCCGAGGTGGCCTGGACGTGGTTCACCGACGCCCTCGAGGAGTCCGGACTGGACGCGCACGCGGCGGGCGGTACGGTGACGCGCGTGCTGTCCCAGAGCTTCGGCGCCCTCGAGCGCCGCTCCGAGCAGACCGAGCTCGAGATCCGCGCGTCCTGGACCGCGGCCGACGAGGATCTCGGTCCCCACCTGCAGGCCTGGGGCACGCTCCTGTGCACCGCGGCGGGCCTCGAACCACTGCCCGACGGCGTCATCGCCCTCGGGCCGAGGCGCTGATCCGGGGCCCGGGGGGGCCGCATCACAAGAACCGCCTCAAGTCAACGGGTCGCGTTGCCGATGACAGCCACGTGACCATCGAGCCCCTGCGACGAGACCTGGCCCCGGCCCGACGGCCCGAGCTCAGGCCCGGCGTGTCCAGCTCACGCAGCGCTGCGCCCCCGGCCACCCAGCAGATGTGCGTCGTCGTCACCGAGGTGGCCGACGGCGACGGCGCTCCCCTGGTCCGCAACCTGCGGCGTCGCGGCGCGCCGCGCGTGGTCGTGCTCACCCGTCGGGCCAGCCGGCCCGAGCTCGGCGTGCTCCTGCAGGGCGGCCTGCGCGGTGCCGTCGCCGGCGCGACCGCGCAGAGCCTGCCCCGCACGGCCGTCGCCTCCGCCCCGCCGCCCCCGCTGCCCGACCTCACGGCGCGGGAGATCAGCGTCCTGCGCCTCGTGGCCGACGGCCGGACCAACCGCCTCATCGGCGACGAGCTCGGCCTGTCCGCGCTCACCGTCAAGAGCCACCTGGCCCGCATCTCGCGCAAGCTCGGCACGGGCGACCGCGCCGAGCTGGTCGCCATCTCGATCCGCGGTGGCGTCCTGTCCTGAGCCGGTCACGTACGGACGCCCCCGGGGCTGAAGTACGCGCCGCCCGCGCGGCCTGCGCAGATGCGTCCGCGTCGTCGCTTACCGTGGTCCTCATGCGACCCGAGGCGACCGCCGGCGCCCCCGCAGGGGGAACCGTGCCGCCACCGACCCCCGATCTCGAGCCCGCGGTCGAGGTCGCGCCCGAGGTCGTCATGCTCACCGAGCCGGCCGAGGGCATCCCGCCGGTCGTCGAGACGCCCGAGGCACTCGCGGCCGTCGTCGCGGCGTTCGGGGCGGGCACCGGCCCGGTCGCGGTCGACGCCGAGCGGGCGTCCGGCTACCGCTACGGCCAGCGCACCTACCTGGTCCAGCTGCGCCGCGAGGGCGCCGGCACGGCCCTGATCGACCCCATCGCCGTCCCCGACCTGTCGTCGCTGTCGGACGCGCTGGTCGGCGTCGAGTGGGTGCTGCACGCCGCGTCCCAGGACCTGCCCGGGCTCGCCGAGCAGGGCATGCGGCCCAGCCGGGTGTTCGACACCGAGCTCGGTGCCCGGCTGCTCGGCCTCGAGCGCGTCGGGCTGGCCGCGGTCGTGGCGGACGCCCTCGGGCTCGGGCTGGCCAAGGAGCACTCGGCGGTCGACTGGTCCACGCGCCCCCTGCCGACGGAGTGGCTGCGGTACGCCGCGCTCGACGTCGAGGTGCTGGTCGAGCTCCGGGAGGTGCTGGCCGAGCGGCTGGCCGTCGCGGGCAAGGCCGAGTGGGCCGCCCAGGAGTTCGAGGCCGTCCGGACGGCTCCCCTGCCGGCGCCCCGCGTCGAGCCCTGGCGCCGGGTCTCCGGCCTGCACGCGATCCGCGACGCCCGGCGCCTCGCGGTGGTCCGCGAGCTGTGGCTCGCCCGCGACCAGAACGCCCGCACCCGCGACATCTCGCCCGGCCGCGTGCTGCCCGACCACGCGATCGTCGCGGCAGCCCAGGCGCTGCCGCGGTCCGTCGCCGCCCTGACCGCCCTGCCGGCGTTCGCCGGCAAGGGCACGCGGCGCCGCGCGGCTCTCTGGCAGCAGGCGGTCGACCGCGGCCTGGCGACGCCCGACGACGAGCTCCCCTCGGTACGCGGACCCAAGAGCGACGCGCCGCCGCCCCCGCGCGCGTGGGCCGAGAAGGACCCGGTCGCCGCCGCGCGGCTCGCCGCCGCCCGCGAGGTGGTCGCCGCGCTGTCGAGCGCCCACGACGTGCCCGCCGAGAACCTGCTGCAGCCCGACCTCCTGCGGCGGCTGTGCTGGACGCCCCCCGAGACGCTCGACGCCGCCGGGCTCGCCGCGTTCCTGCAGGCCGGGGGCGCGCGGCCGTGGCAGATCGGGCTCGTCGCGGACCGGCTGGCCGAGGCGTTCGCGGCCCTCCCGTAGGACTGAGGTCCCTGTTACTCTTGAGTAACTTATGGCTGGCCATGCCCGGGACACCCGGGTAGCGTCGGCCGTCACGGGCCCGCCCTCGCGGGCTCGTCGGACACCGCCGTCCCGCCCTGGAGGCCCGATGCCCACCGCATCTTCCCGCCCCGCAGCACTCGTCCGCCGCGTCGTGTTCGTCGACGGGGTCCGCACCCCGTTCGGCCGCGCGCGCAAGGACGGGCTGTACGCCCACACCCGCGCCGACGACCTCTCGGTCAAGACCGTCCGCGAGCTGCTGCGCCGCCACCCCGAGCTGCCGCCCGAGCGCATCGACGAGGTCGCCATCGCCGCGACCACGCAGCAGGGCGACCAGGGCCTGACCCTCGGCCGCACGGTCGGCGTGCTGGCCGGGCTCCCCCGGTCCGTCCCGGGCTACGCGATCGACCGCATGTGCGCCGGCGCGATGACGGCCGTGACCAACACGGCCGCCGCGATCGGCGTCGGCGCGCAGGACGTGGCGCTGGCCGGCGGCGTCGAGCACATGGGCCACCACCCGATGGGCTTCGACGCCGACCCGAACCCGCGGTTCCTGTCCGAGCGCCTGGTGGCCAACGACGCCCTCAACATGGGCGTCACGGCCGAGAACCTGCACGACACGTTCCCGGCGCTCACGCGCGAGCGGGCCGACGCGTACGGCGTCGCCAGCCAGGACAAGTACGCCGCGGCGCTGGCCGCGGGCAAGATCGAGCCGGACCTCGTGCCGGTCGCGCTGCGCGACCCCGAGAACGGCTGGGGCCTGGCCACGGCCGACGAGCCCCCGCGCCCGGGCACCACGGTCGACGCGATTCGCAAGCTGCCGACGCCGTTCCGCGCCGGCGGCCGCGTCACCGCCGGCACCGCCGCGCCCCTGACCGACGGCGCCGCATCCTGCCTGCTCGCCGCGGAGGAGACCGCCGCCGAGCTGGGCCTGCCCACGCGCATGCGGATGGTCTCGTTCGCGTACGCCGGCGTGGAGCCCGAGATCATGGGCATCGGCCCGGTCCCGGCCACGGTCAAGGCGCTCGACCGCGCCGGGCTGACCATCGAGGACATCGGGCTGTTCGAGATCAACGAGGCGTTCGCCGTCCAGGTGCTCTCGTTCCTCGACGCGTTCGGCATCGCCGACGACGACCCCCGCGTCAACCAGTACGGCGGCGCGATCGCCGTCGGGCACCCGCTCGCCTCGTCGGGCGTCCGCCTGATGACGCAGCTGGCCCGCCAGTTCGAGGAGAACCCGGACGTCCGCTACGGCCTGACCACCATGTGCGTCGGTCTCGGCCAGGGCGGGACCGTCATCTGGGAGAACCCGCACCACGCCGACTACGAGCCTCTCGAGGGGACCGACAAGTGAGCAACTCCACGGACACGCGCCCCGAGCGGGTCTCCCACGCGATCGCCCGCGACGTCACGCTGCCCGGCGGCGCCGGCACGCTGGCCCTCGTGACGATCGACAACGGCCTGGACCACACCAAGCCGACGACGATCGGCCCGCTGGGCATCGCCGAGCTCACCGCGACCCTCACGGCCGTCAAGGCCCGCGTCGCGGCGGGCGAGATCGTCGCGGTCGCCGTCACGGGCAAGCCGTACTACCTCGCGGCGGGCGCCGACCTCACGCAGATCGGCACCGTGCCCGGGCGCGAGGGCGCGCTCAGCCTCGGCCGGGGCGGGCACCAGGCCTACGAGCTGCTGCACACGATGGGCGTCCCGACGTTCGCGTTCGTCAACGGGGTCGCCCTCGGCGGCGGCCTCGAGCTGGCGCTCAACTGCGACTACCGCACCGTCGCGTCCGACGTCCGCGCGCTCGCGCTGCCCGAGACCGGCCTCGGCCTGGTCCCCGGCTGGGGCGGCGCGTACATCGTGCCGCGGCTGATCGGCGTCGAGAAGGCGCTCGACGTCATCCTCACGCGCCCCGCGGCCAACAAGCCGTTCGCGGCGAAGGAGGCCGCGCAGCTCGGCCTCATGGACGTGGTGCTCGACCCGTCCGACTTCCTCGAGGAGTCCATCCGCTGGGCCGCGCGCGTGGTCACGGGCGACGTCGTGGTCGAGCGCCGGGAGCTCGACTCCCCCGAGGTCTGGGACGGCGTCGTCGCCGCCGCGCGCCAGCGCCTCGACGCCGTGATCAACCGCTCGCGTCCGGCCCCGTACCGGGCGCTCGACCTGGTCGCCGCGGCGCGCACCGCCACGCGCACCGAGGCGTTCGAGGCCGAGGACGAGGCGCTCGCCGACCTCATCATGAGCGACGAGATGCGCGCCTCGGTGTACGCGTTCGGGCTCGTCTCCGGCGGCAAGAAGCCCGTCGGCGCACCGGACCGCTCGCTCGCCCAGCCGGTCACCCGCGTGGGCATCGTCGGCGCGGGCCTCATGGCCGCGCAGATCGCGATGCTGTTCGCCCAGCGGCTCGGCGTGCCCGTCGTCATGCGGGACCTGGACCAGGAGCGCGTCGACAAGGGGCTCGCCGCGGTGCGGGCCTCGGTGGACCGCCTCACGTCGACCGGGCGCCTGAGCGAGTCGGCGGCGTCCCGCCTGCTCGGGTCGATCCACGGCACCACCGACCTGGCGGAGTTCGCGTCCTGCGACCTCGTCATCGAGGCCGTCACCGAGATCCTCGACCTCAAGAAGAAGGTCTTCGCCGAGCTCGAGACGGTGATCGCCCCGACCGCGATCCTGGCGACGAACACCTCCGCGCTCTCGGTCACCGCCATGGCGGCCGACCTGCAGCACCCCGAGCGCGTGGTCGGGCTGCACTTCTTCAACCCCGTGGCCGCGATGCCGCTGGTCGAGGTCGTGCAGGCCGAGCGCACCTCGCTCGAGGCGCTGGCCACGGGGTTCGCCGTGGCGGCCAAGCTGCGCAAGACGGCCGTGCTCGTCGCGGACCGGCCGGGCTTTGTGGTCAACCGCCTGCTGGTCCTGCTGCTCGGCGTCATCGTCGACGCCGTGGAGAAGGGCACGCCGGTCGAGGTGGCGGACCGCGCGCTGCGGCCGCTCGGCCTGCCGATGCCCCCGTTCGAGCTGTTCGACCTGGTGGGGCCGGCCGTGGGCCTGCACGTGCTCACCTCGCTGCGCGAGGAGCTGGGCGACCGGTTCCCCCGCTCCCCCGGGCTCGAGAAGCTCGTGGCCGACGGCACGACCGTCGTGCTCCCCGCGAAGGCCAAGGGGCTCCCCAAGCCCGTGGACCCGGCCATCCAGTCGGTGTTCACCGAGGCGAGCGGCACCGGCCTCGACGAGGCCGGCGTGCTCGACAGCGTGCTCACGGCCCTCACGGTCGAGGTCGGGCACATGCTGGAGGAGGGCGTCGTCGCCACGCCGCAGCAGATCGACCTCTGCATGATCCTGGGCGCCGGATGGGGCTTCCACCTGGGCGGGCTCACGCCCTACCTGGACCGCACCGGCTACTCCGAGCGCGTGCTGGGCCGCCGGATCCTGCCCGACGGCGTCGCGAACGTGCCGGCCGTCTAGCCGGTCAGTAGACGCTGAGCCCCCGGGCCCGGAACGTCGCGCGCACGCGCTCGACGAGCTCCGGGGTCGGGGGCTTGGTGTCCTCCAGCTGGTAGCGCATCCCGAGCTCGTCCCACTTGTCGCGGCCCATCTGGTGGAAGGGCAGCACCTCGACCCGCTCGACCACGGGGCCCAGCCCCACGATGTGGTCGGCCACCGCCTCGACGTTCTCCGGGGCGTCGGTCAGCCCGGGCACCAGCACGAACCGCACCCAGGTGCGCTTCCCGGCGTCCCGGAGCCGGGCGCCGAAGTCCAGCGTGGGCTGCAGCGCGCGCCCCGTGACCTTGCGGTAGGTGTCCGGCAGGCCGGACTTGATGTCGAGGAGCACCAGGTCGATGTCCTCGAGCATCGCGTCCGTGCACTGGGTGCCGAGGAAGCCGGACGTGTCGACGGTGGTGTGCACGCCCATCGCCTTGGCGCCCCGCAGCAGCCGGGCCAGGAAGGCGGGCTGCATCAGGGGCTCGCCGCCCGAGATCGTCAGGCCGCCGCCGGTGGCCGTGAAGACCGGGCGGTACCGGGCGACGCGCGCGAGGATCTCGTCCGCCGTCACGTCCGTGCCGCGACGCATCTGCATCGTGTCGGGGTTGTGGCAGTACAGGCACTGCAGCGGGCAGCCGGCCAGGAAGACGGTCAGGCGCGTGCCCGGCCCGTCGACCGCGGTGACCAGCTCCCAGGAGTGCACGGAGCCGAGCGACCCCGAGCGGACCGCCGCCATGCGGGCGGAGTGGTCCAGCTCGACGGTCGACAGGCCCGACGTGCCGGACCGCGTCCTGGGCAGACCCAGGTGCACGGCCGGCCACGGCGCCGCCTCGTGCACCTGGGTGGTCTGTGTCATCGAGGGACCCTCAGACCGAGCCGTGGAACGTCCGCGACAGCACGTCGAGCTGCTGCTCGCGGGTGAGCCGCACGAAGTTGACCGCGTACCCGGACACCCGGATGGTCAGCTGCGGGTACTCCTCGGGGTGCTCCATGGCGTCCTCGAGCGTCTCGCGGTTGAGCACGTTGATGTTCAGGTGGTAGCCCGACGACATCATGTAGGCGTCCAGCAGGCCGACCAGGTTGGACACCTGCTCGTCGCGCGTGCGCCCCAGGCCCGTCGGGATGACGGACGAGGTCAGCGAGATCCCGTCCTGCGCCTCGGCGTACGGCAGCTTGGCCACCGACAGCGCGGAGGCAAGCATCCCGTGCGCGTCCCGCCCGTTCATGGGGTTGGCGCCCGGCGCGAACGGCTGGCCGGCGCGGCGGCCGTCCGGCGTGGAGCCGGTCGACTTCCCGTAGACGACGTTCGACGTGATGGTCAGCACGGACTGCGTGTGCACGGCGTCGCGGTAGGTGGGCGTCCGGCGGAGCTTGGCCATGAAGGACTCGACCAGCCACACCGCGATGTCGTCGGCGCGGTCGTCGTCGTTCCCGTACGCCGGGTAGTCGCCGTCGATCTCGTACTCGGTGACCAGGCCGTCGACCGTCCGCACGGGGCGGACCGAGGCGTACTTGATGGCCGACAGCGAGTCGGCGACGACGGAGAGGCCGGCGATGCCGCACGCCATGGTCCGCAGGACCTCGCGGTCGTGCAGGGCCATCTCGAGGCGCTCGTACGCGTACTTGTCGTGCATGAAGTGCACGCAGTTCAGCGCGTCGACGTAGGTCTCGGCCAGCCAGTCGAGCATCCCGTCCAGCTTGGCGACGACGTCGTCGTAGTCGAGCACGTCGCCGACCACGGGCGCCGCCGGAGGGGCGACCTGCTTGCCGGTCATCTCGTCGCGGCCGCCGTTGATCGCGTAGAGCAGCGCCTTGGCCAGGTTGACCCGCGCGCCGAAGAACTGCATCTGGTGGCCCACCCGCATCGGAGACACGCAGCAGGCGATCGCGGCGTCGTCACCCCAGGACTCGCGGATGAGGTCGTCCGACTCGTACTGCAGCGCGGAGGTGTCGATGGAGACCTGCGTGCAGAACCGCTTGAAGCCCTCGGGCAGGCGGTCGGTCCAGAAGATCGTCAGGTTCGGCTCGGGCGCCGGGCCCAGGTTGTACAGCGTCTGCAGGTACCGGAAGGAGGTCCGGGTCACCAGCGTGCGCCCGTCCTCGCCCATGCCGCCGATCGACTCGGTGACCCACGTGGGGTCGCCGGAGAACAGCTCGTCGTACTCGGGCGTGCGCAGGAACCGGACGATGCGCAGCTTGATGACGAGGTCGTCGATCAGCTCCTGCGCCTGCTGCTCGGTGAGGCACCCGGCGGCCATGTCCCGCTGCAGGTAGACGTCGAGGAAGGTCGAGGTGCGGCCCAGCGACATCGCCGCGCCGTTCTGCTCCTTCACCGCGCCCAGGTAGGCGAAGTAGAGCCACTGCACGGCCTCGCGGGCGGTGGTCGCCGGCCCGGAGATGTCGTAGCCGTACGACGCCGCCATGACCTTGAGCTCCTGCAGCGCGCGGATCTGCTCCGCGTTCTCCTCGCGGTCGCGGATGACGCCCTCGGACGAGCGCTGCTTGTCGAGGTCGATGCGGTCCTCACGCTTGGCCGCGATCAGCGCGTCCACGCCGTAGAGCGCCACGCGGCGGTAGTCGCCGATGATCCGACCGCGCCCGTAGGCGTCCGGCAGGCCGGTGATGAGGTGCGCCGAGCGGGCCGCGCGGACGGAGGGGGGGTACACGTCGAAGACGCCGTCGTTGTGGGTCTTGCGGTACTTGGTGAAGATCTCGCCGACGATCGGGTCGGGCGCGAACCCGTAGGTCTCGAGCGACTTCTCGACCATCCGGTAGCCACCGTTGGGCATGATCGCGCGCTTCAGCGGCGCGTCGGTCTGCAGGCCGACGATCAGCTCGTGGTGCCGGTCGATGTAGCCGGGCTCGTGCGAGGTGATGGTCGACGGCGTGTGCGGGTCGATGTCGTAGACGCCGCGGGCGCGCTCCGCCGGGAACATGGCGGTCAACCGGGCCCACAGGGCGGTCGTGCGGGGGGTGGCCTCGCTCAGGAACGAGGCGTCGCCGGTGAACGGCGTGTAGTTGCGCTGGATGAAGTCCCGGACGTCGATCCGGTCCACCCACGGCCCGGTGGCGAAGCCCGTCCAGGCCGGGTGCACGGCCGAGTCGTGACGCTGGTTCGCGGACAGTGTGCTGGTGGACATCTCTGCTCCTCCGACGTAGTCGATACCTCGACGTTACGGAGGTGGGATGACTTCGTCGTGGGACCTAAGGCCTCAGGTGGGTCAGGATGTACGGCCCAGGGCGGCGAGTGTGTCGCGCGCCACGTCCGCCGGCCGCAGGCGCAGCTCGGTGACCAGCTGCTCGCGCGTGGCGTGGTCGAGGAAGGCGCGCGGGATGCCGAACGCCTGCACGGGGGTGGCGATGCCTGCCTCGCCGGCCCGCTGGGCCACGTGGGACCCCAGGCCGCCGTCCACGATCCCGTCCTCGATGGTGACCACGTGGTCGTGGTCCCCCACCAGCTTGGTGAGCGCCGCCGAGACCGGGATCGCCCAGCGCGGGTCCACCACCGTGGCCCGCACGCCGTGCGCCGCGAGCACCTCGGCCGTCTCGAGCGCCGTCGGCGCCATCGCGCCGTACCCGATGACGAGCACGTGGGGGGCGTCGGCGGGGCCCTCGTGGCGGGCGAGCACGTCGATGCCGTCCAGGTGGTCGACCGCCGGCACGGGGTCGACCAGCGCACCCTTGGGGTAGCGCACGACCGTCGGGGCGTCGTCGACGTCCACGGCCGTGCGCAGCGCGTCGCGCAGCGTCTCCTCGTCGCGCGGCGCGGCCAGCCGCAGGCCCGGCACCACGCCGAGCATCGCCATGTCCCACATGCCGTTGTGGCTCGCGCCGTCGGACCCCGTCAGGCCCGCCCGGTCCAGCACGAACGTCACGCCGGCCTTGTGCAGCGCGACGTCCATGAGCACCTGGTCGAACGCCCGGTTGAGGAACGTCGCGTAGACGGCCACGACCGGGTGCAGCCCGCCGAAGGCCATGCCCGCCGCCGAGGTCGCCGCGTGCTGCTCGGCGATCCCCACGTCGAAGACGCGCTCGGGGAACTCGGCCGCGAACGGGGCGAGCCCGACCGGCTGCAGCATGGCCGCCGTGACGGCGACGACGTCCGGGCGCCGACGCCCGATGCGCAGCAGCTCGTCCGCGAAGACGCTGGTCCACTCGAACCGCGACGGCGCCACGGGCAGACCGGTCTCGGGGTGGATCTTGCCGACGGCGTGGAACCGGTCCGCGACGTCCTGCTCCGCGGGGGTGTACCCGCGGCCCTTCTCGGTGATCACGTGCACGATCACGGGGCCGCCGAACGCCCGGGCGTTGCGCAGCGCCTTCTCGACCGCGCGCACGTCGTGCCCGTCGACGGGGCCGACGTACTTGATGCCGAGGTCCTCGAACATGCCCTGCGGCACGAGGACGTCCTTGAGGCCCTTCTTCATGCCGTGCAGGGCCTCGTAGGTGGCGCGTCCGGGCGGACCCGAGCGCCGCAGCGTCCGCTTGCCCCAGGACAGCACGTTCTCGTACCCGCGCGTCGTGCGCAGCGTGTCGAGGTGGTGGGCCAGGCCGCCGATGGTCGGGGCGTACGAGCGGCCATTGTCGTTCACGACCACCACGAGCCGCCGGTCCTGGCCGGCCGCGATGTTGTTCAGCGCCTCCCAGGCCATGCCGCCGGTGAGCGCGCCGTCGCCGATCACGGCCACGACGTGCCGGTCGCCGCGCCCGCGCAGCTCGTTGGCCTTGGCGATGCCGTCGGCCCAGCTCAGGGCCGTCGAGGCGTGCGAGTTCTCGACGACGTCGTGCTCGGACTCGGCGCGGCTGGGGTACCCGGACAGGCCGCCCTTGCTGCGCAGCTGCGAGAAGTCGCGGCGGCCGGTGAGCAGCTTGTGCACGTAGGCCTGGTGCCCGGTGTCGAACACCATGGTGTCCAGCGGCGACTCGAAGACCCGGTGCAGTGCGATCGTCAGCTCGACGACGCCGAGGTTCGGGCCGAGGTGACCCCCGGTGCGGGAGACCTGGTCGACCAGGAACGCGCGGATCTCGGAGGCGAGGTCGTCGGCCTGGCCCGGGGTGAGCCGACGGACGTCGTCCGGGGAGCTGATGCGGTCGAGCTGACCCATGCCGGGACCCCTCCTCCGGTACGCGGCGACGATGCCGCACCGTGCGGACGCCGAAAGCAGTGACCACACTCTAGGACGCCCCGCCGCCGTCGGCACGACGCCGCAGGTCAGGCCCGGTGTCCCGGACGCCTCACGACGCCGTGCGGGCCGCTCCGAGCACCGTCACGGGCGCGTCGGTGCGCACCAGTGCCACCCCGTCGGCCCCCAGCCGCACGTCGAGCGGCACGCCGGCCAGGCGCAGCCCCCGGACGTCCAGGGCACCGACCGGGCTGGGCGCGGTCGGCCGGACGCCGAGCGTGCCGCCGGGCACGTCCGGGTCGAGCCCGAGCGCCGCGACGAGGACCGTGACCGCCGACGCCGCGGACCAGGCCTGCGGTCGGCACGCCGCCGGGTACGGCACGGTGCGGGGGACGTCGCCACGGGCGTCGCCCGACCAGAGCTCCGGCAGGCGGAAGTCGAAGTCGTCGCCCGCCGCGAGCAGCCCGTCGACCAGGGAGGCTGCCTCGCGCGCGTGACCGCCCCGGGCCAGCCCCGCGACCACCACGGCGGTGTCGTGCGGCCACACCGCACCCCCGTGGTACCGCAGCGGCCAGTAGCCGGCCGACTCCGACGACATGGTGCGCAGCCCGCGCCCCGCGTCCATGTCGGGCCGACCCAGCCGGGCGGCCACCAGCCGCTCCTCGGCGGGGGTGAGCAGGCCGGTGCCCAGCACGTGCCCGATGTTGCTGGTCACGGTGTCCACCACGGCCTTGTCCGCGTCCAGCGCGATGCCGGGATAGGCCCCGTCCGGGGAGTCCACCCAGAAGGAGGCCCGGAACCTGTCGGCCAGGCGCGCCGCCCACGCGCGCCAGCGGTCGGTCCCGGGCCGCCCGAAGGCCTCGAGGACGGCGGCGCCGGACATCGCCGCCTCGTACGCGTACCCCTGCACCTCGACGAGCGCGATCGGACCCGTCGCCAGCCGCCCGTCCCGCCACTGCACCGAGTCGCCGGAGTCCTTCCAGCCCTGGTTGGCCAGCCCGCGCCCGGTCCCGTCGACGTACTCGAGGAACCCGTCGTCGTCCGCGTCGCCGTGCTCGACCATCCACGCCAGGGCGCGCTCGACCGCGGGCAGCAGCGCCTCCACCTCGTCGACCGGCATGCCCCACCGCCAGGCGTCGTGCAGGAGGCACACCCACAGCGGCGTCGCGTCGACCGTGCCGTAGTACAGCGGCGGCAGGGCGAGACCGTGCTCGGGCATGAGCAGCTCGGTGCGGCGGACCTCGTGCAGGATCTTGCCCGGCTCCTGTGCGCTGGCAGGGTCCGAGGTCCGGCCCTGCCGCGCCGCGAGCGTGCGCAGGGTGCCCGCGGCGAGCTCGGTGCCCAGCGGCAGCAGCATGCGCGCGGCCCAGAGCGAGTCGCGGCCGAACAGCGTGAAGAACCACGGCGCCCCGGCGGCCAGGAAGACGTCGTCGGGCGCGAACGCGGCGGACATCCGGAGGGTCGCGAGGTCGTCCAGCGCCTGCCCCAGCAGCGCGGGCAGGCGGCGGTCGTCGGCCACGACCTGCGGGACCGACCACTCCGGACCCGGGCGGGACGGCGCCTGCACCACGGCGGCCGCGTCGGCGACCTCGAGCCGCCACTCCAGGACGACCGGGGCTCCGGCCGCGATCTCGACGTCCCACCACAGCACCGCCTGGCCCTGGTCGCCGTCGAGCGCCACGGCGGCACCCGGCGCGGTCAGCGAGGCGGTGAGGTCCGCCCCGGACCGCCACCCGAGCCGTCCGACGGACGCGGTCGAGTCGTCGTGCACGTCCACCGCGACGGCCGGGCGGCCACCCTTCACCTGCTCCATCGGCGTGGCGTCCGCACGGACCAGCAGCTCGACGCGCGCGCGCAGGGGTTCCGGCGTCGAGCAGGACAGGACCAGCCGCTCGTCGACGGCGCCCGGGCGCACGGTGCGCACGCGGTCCAGGCGGGCCGTGGGGTCGGCCCCGGGCCCGTCCACGGCCCGGGTGAGCGCGACGACCCGCACCCGGCCCGGCCCGTCCGGCGCGGCGGCCACGGTCTCCGGCTCCACCCCGCCGACGCGCACGCAGGCCGCGGACAGCACCCGGACGTCGCCGTGGTGGACGCCCTGGGCCCCCGAGGCACGGATCTGGCCGTCGGGGCCGGACCACGCCTGCGTCGGGGCGAGGACGGCCGCGAGCAGGTCGTGGAGCAGCGGCTGGAGGTCCATCGTCGGTCTCCCTCGTCGTCGGGGGCGCGTGGGCCGGTCGGCGCCGACCGCGACGCCGCGGGCGTGACCGAACCGTGACCTCGTGCCGACCGCGAGCAGTTGACAGCCCGCGCCGTGCTGGCAACTCTAGGACCAAACATTTGAGCGTTCCAATCCCGACGTCCTCGAGTTTTGATCGTTCATATCGGCCGCGAAGGAGCAGCCATGGAGGCGAGCAGCCGCGCCACGCTGGAGCACGTCGCCCGACGCGCCCAGGTGTCCCGCCAGACCGTCTCGAACGTGCTCAACGCGCCCCACCTCGTCCGCCCCGACACCACCGAGCGCGTGCGCGCCGCGATCGAGGAGCTCGGCTACCGGCCCAGCACCGCCGCGCGCCAGCTGCGCACCGGCCGCTCCCACGTGCTCGGGCTGCGCATCGAGCCCGTGCGCGACGGCATCAACGGCGCGGTGCTCGACCGGTTCCTGCACGCGCTCACCGAGCGGGCCCAGTCGCACGGCTACCGCGTCATGCTCTTCACGGCGCCGGACGACGAGCGCGAGATCCAGCAGTACGACGAGCTCCTCGAGACGGCGGACCTCGACGCGTTCGTGCTCACCAGCACGCACCACGGCGACCGCCGGACCCAGTGGCTCGGCGAGCGCGACGTGCCGTTCGTGACGTTCGGGCGGCCGTGGGACGCGGTGCAGGGTCCGGCCGTCGACGACCACCCGTGGGTCGACGTCGACGGGGCCGCCGGCACGCGCGCCGCCGTCGAGCACCTCCAGCAGCTGGGCCACCACCGGATCGCCCTGATCGGCTGGCCCGACGGGTCGGACGTGGGCGCCGACCGTCGCCGCGGATGGCACGACGCCCTGCGGCGCGCCGGCTGGGCCGAGGACGGGTTGGCGCCGCTGGAGGCCGCGGTCCCCGACGGCGTCGCCTCCGGCGAGCACGCCGCCCGTCTGCTGCTGGAGCAGGCGGAGCCGACGGCCTTCGTGTGCGCGAGCGACTCGCTCGCCCTCGGTGCCCTCGCCGCGGTCCGCGGCCTGGCCGCCCCGCCCGCCGTCGTCGGCTTCGACGACACGCCCGTGGCCACGGCGCTCGGCCTCACCAGCGTCGCCCAGCCGCTCGCCGAGGCGGCCGACCGCGCCCTCGGCCTGCTCCTGCGCCGCCTCGACGGCGGTGCGGGCCCCGTCCCCGACCCGCACGTCCTGCTCACGCCCCACCTCGTCGTCCGCGCCTCCAGCACTCCTCCACCTGCCTGACCCCCACCGTGCGTCGCAACGATGCGCGCACCCGATCGAAGGGCCACCACCATGCGCTCAGCACCCCTGCGCCGCCGCACCCTCGCGGCGCTCACCGCCGGCACCGCCGGACTCCTCGCCCTCACCGCCTGCAGCGGCGGCGGCGGCTTCGACGAGGGCGGTGACGCGGGCGCGTCCGCCACGAGCAGCGGCGGCGGCGACCTCCGCGTGCTGATCGGGTCGAGCGGCGACGCCGAGACCGAGGCGGTGAATGCCGCGGTCGACGCCTGGGCGAGCGACTCGGGCACCAAGGCCACGGTCACGGTCGCGTCCGACCTCGCGCAGGAGCTCAGCCAGGGCTTCGCCTCGGGCGACCCGGCGGACGTCTTCTACGTCAGCGCCGACGCGTTCCAGGGCTACGCCGCGAACGGGTCCCTGCTGGCGTACGGCGACCAGCTCGCGGCCAAGGACGACTTCTACCCCTCGCTCGTCGACCAGTTCTCCTACGACGGCAAGCTCTACTGCGCCCCGAAGGACTTCTCGACGCTCGCGCTGGTCATCAACACCGACGACTGGGCGGCCGCCGGCCTCACCGACGCGGACATCCCGACCACGTGGGACCAGCTGACCAGCGCGGCCGGCAAGCTCACCGCCGACGGCCGGACGGGGCTCGGCTTCAGCGGCGAGTACGCGCGCATCGGCGTCTTCCTCGCGCAGGCCGGCGGGGCGATGGTCAGCGAGGACGGCACGACCGCCACCGTGAACAGCGACGAGAACGTCGCCGGCCTCACCTACGTCAAGGACCTGCTCACCTCGGGCAGCGGGGCGTACGCGTCGACGCTGGGCACCGGGTGGGGCGGCGAGGCGTTCGGCACCAACAAGGCCGCCATGACCATCGAGGGCAACTGGATCACGGGTGCCATGAAGAACGACTACCCGGACGTGAAGTACAAGGTCGTCCCGCTGCCCGCCGGTCCGGGCGGCCAGGGCACGCTCCAGTTCACCAACTGCTGGGGCATCGCGGCGGACTCCCCCAACCAGGAGGCGGCCATCGACCTCGTCCAGTCCCTCGTCGCCACCGACCAGCAGCTCGCGTTCTCCAAGGCCTTCGGCGTCATGCCGTCCGTGAAGTCCGCGGCCGACGGCTGGCGCGCGCTCTACCCGGACATGTCCGCCTTCATCGACAGCGCCGACTTCGCGCAGAACGTGGTCAACGCGCAGGGCGCGGGAGACGTGATCACGGACTTCAACGCACAGCTCGAGGGACTGGCGACCGGTGACCCGAAGGCCATCCTCGACTCCGTGCAGACGAGCCTGCAGGCCGCCCTCGACGACGCGTCCTGACCTCCCGCGGCACCCGCTCCCGGACGAGGAGGACACGTGACCACCGCGACCGCGGCAGCGGCACTGCGTACCGGCCGACGACCCGGCGACCCCTCGGGTCGTCGGCCGGGCGGGTCGCTGCGGCAAGGGCCGGCCGGCTGGCTGTTCGTCACCCCGATGCTGGTGATCCTCGGGCTGTTCCTCGTGGTGCCCGTGCTCATGGCGGCCTGGGTCAGCGTGTCCGACTGGAACGGGCACGGCAGCCCGTTCGGCGCGGACGTCGGGTTCGTGGGCGCCCAGAACTACACCGACCTCCTGCTGGGCACCGGGCTGGCCACCAAGGACTTCGGCACGTCGCTGCGCAACAACGCGTACTACGTGCTGCTCGTGGTCCCCCTGCAGACCGGCCTCGCGCTCTTCCTCGCCGTCATGGTCAACCGCAAGCTCTTGCGCGGCCGGGGCTTCTTCCGCACCGCGTTCTACTTCCCCTCGGTGACCAGCACCGTGGCCATCACGGTCCTGTGGCTGTTCCTGTTCTCCGCGACGGGCGCGGTCAACAGCGCCCTGGCGTGGCTCGGGATCAACGGGCCGAACTGGTTCGCCGACCCCCGGGGCGTCCTGCACCTGCTGCTCGGGGCCGTGGGGGTCGACACCGCGCCGACGGCCCTCGCCTCCCACGGCATGCTCGGGATCACCTGGTGGGAGTGGCTCGCCGGTCCGAGCGTCGCCATGAGCGCGTACATCCTCATGGGGATCTTCACCACGTCCGGCACCTTCATGCTGCTCTTCCTGGCGGCGCTCCAGGCGATCTCCGGCGACGTCGAGGAGGCGGCGGTCATGGACGGCACCAGCGGGTGGCAGCGGTTCTGGTACGTGACGCTGCCGATGCTCCGGCCGACGGTGTTCACGGTGGTCACCCTCGGGCTGATCGGGTGCTGGCAGGTCTTCGACCAGATCTACACGGGCACCCAGGGCGGCCCGGCGAAGACCACGCTGACCCCGGCATACCTGTCGTACACCGCGGCGTTCAACAACCAGGACTGGGGCCGGGGCGCCGCGATCGCCTTCATCCTGTTCGCGATCATCGTCGTCCTCACCGCCCTGCAACGGGTGGTCCTGCGGGAGCGCGACGGCGTGCCCCGCCGCCGACGAGCGCGCGCCGCCCGGGAGGTGGTGGACGCATGACCGCCGACGCCGTCCCGACCCCCGCACGTGCCCGACGCCGTCCGCGCCGGCCCGGCAGCATCGCCTTCTACGTGCTGCTCGGCCTGCTGGCCGTGCTGTACGTGTACCCGTTCCTCGTGCAGGTCTCCACGTCCTTCAAGACCGACGCCGAGGCCGCGACCAACGCCCTCTCGCTCGTCCCGCAGACCTGGACCACGGCCGCCTACGAGCGGCTGTTCCGGCACTCCGACTACCCGCTGTGGTTCCGCAACTCGGTCATCGTGACGCTCGCCGTCACGCTCGGGCGGGTGTTCATCGACGCGCTCGCCGGCTACGCGCTGGCCCGGCTCCGGTTCCGGGGTCGCGGGCTGGTGTTCGCCGGCGTCATCGGCGTCATGGCGGTGCCGGGCGTCGTGCTGCTCATCCCGAAGTTCCTGGTGATCAAGCAGCTGGGCATCTACAACACGTTCGGCGGCCTCATCATCCCGCTCCTGGCGGACGCGGCCGGCGTCTTCATCATGAAGAACTTCTTCGAGTCGATCCCGCCGAGCGTCGAGGAGGCCGCGCGGATCGACGGCGCGGGCACGTTCCGCATCTGGTGGTCGGTGGTCCTGCCGATGGCGGCTCCCGCGCTGGTGACCATCGTCATCCTGTCGTTCCAGGGCTCGTGGAACGAGCTCTCGCACTTCATCGTCGCCTCGCAGGACCCCGGCCTGGTCACCCTGACCAAGGGCGTCGCCCAGCTGGCGTCCGGGGCGCTCAGCGCGGGCACCCAGTACCCCCTGAAGCTCGCGGCGGCGGCCATCATGACCGTCCCGGTCGCCGTGCTGTTCTTCGTCTTCCAGCGGCGCCTGATGAACGTGAGCAGCGGTGCCGTGAAGGAGTAGGACGCCTGCCCGGTTCCCCACGGCACCGACTATCATGGATCGGAAAGGGGAACTCCCATGCGCTTCCTGCCCGGCCACGCGGCCACCTCCGACCTCACCTACGGCGACGTCTTCCTCGTCCCGTCGCGTTCCGAGGTCGCCTCCCGCTTCGACGTCGACCTCACGGCCGTCGACGGCACCGGCACCACCGTCCCGATCGTCGTCGCCAACATGACGGCCGTCGCCGGCCGCCGGATGGCCGAGACCGTCGCCCGTCGCGGCGGCATCACGGTCCTCCCGCAGGACGTGCCGACGGACGTGGTCGCCGAGGTCATCGCCTCGGTCAAGGCGCGGCACACCGTGATCGAGAGCGCCGTCGTCGTCAGCCCGCACGACACCGTGCACACCGCCCTGACCCTCATCGGCAAGCGCGCGCACGGCGCGGCGGTCGTGGTGCAGGACGGCCGCCCGGTCGGCGTCGTGACCGAGGCCGACTGCGGCGGCGTCGACCGCTTCACGCAGGTGTCCGAGGTGATGAGCGCGCAGCCCACCACCGTGGACCTCGCCGTGGTCGAGCAGGGCGGCCTGCGCGGCCTGGAGGCCGCGTTCGAGCAGCTGCACGCCTCGCGCCGCAAGTTCTCCCCCGTGGTCCGCGACGGCGAGCTGGTCGGCGTGCTCACGCAGGTGGGGGCGCTGCGCTCGTCCGTCTACCAGCCGGCCGTCGACGCGGGCGGGCGCCTGCGGGTGGCCGCCGCGGTCGGCATCAACGGGGACGTCAAGCAGAAGGCCCTCGAGCTGCTCGAGGCCGGCGTCGACGTGCTCGTGGTCGACACCGCGCACGGGCACCAGCGCAAGATGCTCGACGCGCTCGGCGCGGTCCGCTCGCTCGACCCGCAGGTCCCCGTGGTCGCGGGCAACGTGGTCACCGCCGAGGGCACGCGGGACCTCATCGCCGCCGGCGCGGACATCGTCAAGGTCGGCGTCGGACCCGGCGCCATGTGCACCACGCGCATGATGACCGCGGTCGGCCGTCCGCAGTTCTCGGCGGTGCTGGAGTGCGCCGCCGCGGCCCGCGCGCTCGGCAAGCACGTCTGGGCCGATGGCGGCGTCCGCCACCCGCGCGACGTCGCGCTCGCCCTGGCCGCCGGCGCCTCGCAGGTGATGGTCGGCTCGTGGTTCGCCGGCACGCACGAGTCGCCGGGCGACCTGCACGAGGACGGCAACGGCCGGCTGTACAAGGAGAGCTTCGGCATGGCGTCGGCCCGGGCCGTGGCCGCCCGGACCCGCGGCGGGTCGGCGTTCGACCGCGCGCGCAAGGGGCTGTACGAGGAGGGCATCTCGTCCTCGCGGATGTTCCTGGACCCGCGCCGCCCCGGCGTCGAGGACCTCATCGACACCATCACCGCGGGCGTCCGCTCGGCCGCGACCTACGTCGGCGCCACGACCATCGACGAGCTGCACGAGCGCGCGGTCGTCGGCATCCAGTCGGCCGCGGGCTACGAGGAGGGGCGTCCGCTGCCCGACGGGTGGTGACGGGCATGCGCCCCGTCCTGGTGATCACGCACGCCCCGCACGAGGGTCCCGGCCTGATCGCGCGCGGGCTCGACGCCCCGATCCGCGTGCGCACCGTGCTCGACCTCGAGGACGCCCGGCTGCCCGGGCTCGACGAGGTGTCCGGCGTCGTCGTCATGGGCGGGCCGATGGACGCCGACGACGTGCCCGGCCACCCGGGGCTCGCGGCCGAGCGGGCCCTGCTCGCGGCCGCGGTCGACGCCGACGTGCCCGTGCTCGGCGTGTGTCTCGGCATGCAGCTGCTGGCGCTCGCGCTCGGGGCCGGGCTGCACCTGCGCGCGGCCACCGAGATCGGGTTCGCGCCGGTCGACATCGACGCGGAGGACCCCCTGCTCGGGGCGCTCGGCACCCGCCCGACGGTGCTGCACTGGCACTCCGACGCCGTCGACCTGCCGCCGGGTGCGACGCTGCTGGCCTCCACGGACGCCACGCCGGTCCAGGCGTTCCGCGCGGGCTGCGCGCTGGGCCTGCAGTTCCACCCCGAGCTCGACGCGGGGATGCTCGACCTCTGGCTCGCGACGCCGGACATGGTCGGCGAGCTCTCGCCGGACGAGGTCGAGGAGATCCGGGCCGCCGGCGCCCGGCACCTGCCCGGCCTCGTGCCGGCGGCGGAGAAGCTGTTCGCCGGCTTCGGCGAGCTCGTGCGGGCGCGCGGATGACCGACCGGACGTCGGAGGTCGGTGGGGCGCGCGCCGAGCTGCTCGACCTCTGCGCGCGCGGCCTCGACTGGCGCGTGGACCCGGCGCGCGTGCTGGACGACCCGTCGGCGGCCCGGCCCGCGGCGGTGCTCGTGCTCTTCGGCGTGCTGGACGCGCAGCCCGCCCGCACGGGCGAGCCCGCGGTCGCGCGTGACCTCGACGTGCTGCTCCAGCGCCGCTCGGGCACCCTCGGGCACCACGCCGGGCAGATCGCGTTCCCCGGCGGACGGCTCGAGCCGGTCGACGCCGGCCCGCGCGAGGCGGCCCTGCGGGAGGCGGTCGAGGAGGTCGGGCTGGACGCGTCCGGGGTCGAGGTGCTCGGTACCCTGCCGGCCCTGCCCGTGCCGGTGAGCAACCACCTGGTCACGCCCGTGCCGGCCTGGTGGACGCACCCGTCGGAGGTCGCCGCGGTCGACCACGCCGAGACGGTCGACGTGTTCCGGGTCCCCGTCGCGGACCTGCTCGACCCTGCCCACCGGGCCAGCGTCGAGCACTCGCGCTGGGGCCGCACGGTGCGGACGCCCGCCTTCACCGTCGACGGCACCGTGATCTGGGGCTTCACGGGGATCGTGCTCGCCCGGATGTTCGACGCGCTGGGCTGGGCCGTGCCGTACGACGTCCGCCGCACCGTCTCGGTCCGCTGACGTGGTCCATCCCGTCCCCGAGGTCGAGGTCACCGAGCTCCTCGCCCGCACCCTCCTGGCCGAGCAGCACCCCGACCTGGCCGACCTGCCGCTGACCTGGGCCGGTACCGGCTGGGACAACGCGCTGTGGCGGGTGGGCGAGCACCTGGCCGCCCGCTTCCCCGTGCGGGCCGTCGCCGCGCCGCTGGTCAGCCACGAGCAGCGGTGGCTGCCGGTCCTGGCGCCGCGGCTGCCGGTCGACGTACCGGTCCCCGTGCGGGTCGGCCGGCCGTCGGCCACCTACCCGTGGACGTGGAGCGTCGTCCCGTGGTTCGACGCCGTCGCCGCCCACCACACCTCGGTGCCCGGCCGCACCGCGTGGGCCGCGGACCTGGCCGACGTGTTCGTCGCCCTGCACCGCCCGGCCCCCGACGACGCCCCGGCCAACCCGGTCCGCGGCGTCCCCCTGGCGCCGCGCGAGCCCGCGCTCCGCGAGCGCCTCGACGCCCTCGCCCTCCCGGACGGCGACCGCGTCCTCGCCCGCTGGCGCGAGCTGGCCGCCGCGCCCGGGTGGGTCGGGCCCGACCTCTGGCTGCACGGCGACCCGCACCCGGCCAACCTGCTGGTGCACGACGGACGGCTGCGGGCGGTCATCGACTTCGGCGACGTGACCTCGGGCGACCCCGCGTCCGACCTGTCGACGGCGTGGCTGACGTTCGACGCCGAGGGCCGCGCGGCCTTCCGGGACCGGCTGGCGTACGACGACGCCACGTGGCGCCGCGCGCAGGCGTGGGCGCTGCACATGGCCGTCGTGCTGCAGATGCACCCCGTCGAGCACCCGACCCTCGCGGAGATCGGCCGGCACGGGCTCGCGCAGGCCCTGGCCGACGACTGAGCCCGACTAGGCTCGGGACCGAGGGATCGGAGCCATCCATGAGCACCGCGCTGATCGTCGTGGACGTGCAGAACGACTTCTGCGAGGGCGGCTCGCTCGCCGTCGACGGCGGGGCTGCGGTCGCCGCGGAGATCACCGCGTACGTCGCCGCGCACCTCGACGCCTACCCCGTGGTCGTCGCCACGCGGGACTGGCACGCGCCCCTGCCGGACACCAACGACGGGCACTTCGCGGCGCCCGGGGAGCAGCCCGACTACGTCCGCACGTGGCCGGTGCACTGCGTCGCGCACACCCCCGGCGCCGAGTACCACCCCGACCTCCGGCTGCCGGGCGACCGGCTGGTCGAGGTGGTCAAGGGCGAGTCCCGGCAGGACTACTCGGGCTTCCAGGGCCGCATCCTCGGGGGCGCGGCGCCCGACGCCGACGACCTGGCCGCGACGCTGCGGCACGCCGGGGTCGACCGCGTCGACGTCGTCGGCCTGGCCACCGACTACTGCGTCCGTGCCACGGCGCTCGACGCCCTGCACGCCGGGTTCGGGGTGCGCGTGCTGACCGACCTCGTCGCGGGCGTCGCGCCGCAGTCGTCCGCCGGCGCGCTGGACGAGCTCGCCGCGGCCGGGATCGCCCTCTCCCCTGCGGGACGGTGAACCGATGGACCGGCCCACCACGACCAGCGCGACCGACGCCGACGTCGCCGCCTTCGTCGCGGCCGTCGAGCACCCGGTCCGGCGGCGGGACGCGGAGCGCCTGATCGCGCTGATGAGCCGGGTGACGGACCAGCCGCCGCGGATGTGGGGACCGACCATCGTCGGCTTCGGCAGCTACCACTACCGCTACCCGTCCGGGCGCGAGGGTGACATGGCGGCCGCCGCGTTCTCCCCCCGCAAGGCCGCATCGACGGTGTACCTGCCGGACGGCGTCGACGCGCACGCGGACCTGCTCGCGTCGCTGGGGCCGCACACGCTGGGCAAGGGCTGCCTGTACCTCAAGGCCCTCGACGACGTGGATCTCGGGGTGCTGGAGGAGATCGTCCGCCGCTCGTACGCCACCGTGACCGCCGGCGCGTTCGGCACCCGCCTGTCGTCACCCAGGGGCTCGGGCGAGCGCGAGCCCGAAGCCGGGTAGCAGGTCGTACCAGCGCACGTCGACGAAGCCGGCACCCTCCAGCAGCGCCCGGAACTGGTCCGGGGTGTGGAACCCGATCCACCCGGGGTCGCCCGCGAGCGAGAGGGTCGACGCCAGCCGCACGAACCACTCCGGGCCGGGGTCGATGATCGCGTAGTGCCCGCCCGGCCGCAGGCATCGCCGCACGCCCGCCGCGGCCGCTGCCGGGTCCGGGTAGTGGTGGTGCGCGAGGCAGTTGTAGACCAGGTCGAACGCTCCGTCGAGGTCCCGCGGCAGGTCGCCGACGTCGGACTGCACGAAGGCCGTGTTGTCGAGACCGGCGGCCCAGGCGGCACGGTGCGCCCCGACGACCATCCCGGCCGCGAGGTCGACGCCGACGACCTCACCGTCCGGCACGCGCCGTGCGACCGCCCGCAGCTCGCGGCCAGGTCCGCAGCCGGCGTCGAGCACGCGCGCGTCCGGCGTGAGCAAGGGCGCGAGCATGTCGAGGGCCTCGGAGAACAGCGGGACGGAGAAGGGTCGGACGTAGAAGTCGTACGCCTCGGCCAGCCGGTCGAACTCCTCGACCAGCCCGTCGTTCTTGGTCGGCGCGTCGAGCAGCCGCGGACCCCGCTGCGTCCGGCTGAGCAACGGTCCCCCACCCGGCGTCGGCGGCGCGGCGTCGACCACCAGCGCCTGCCCGCGCGCCCGGGCCGCCTGCCGGGTCGCGCGCACCGGCTCCGAGACGAGGGCTGCCCACGACCACATGGAGGCGGCGAGCAGCCCGCTCGCGGCCTCGCTCATCCGTCGGTGCGCCGCAGCACGACGGCGATCGTCCCCGCCGGGATGCCCTCGACCCGCACGGTGCTGCGATGGTCGACCCCCGCCACGACCGACTCGGGCACGGTCGCGCGCAGCGAGACGACGACGGACTCCCCCGCCCCGAGCTCGAGGTCCGACGGGGTGACGGCGACCGTCACGTCCACGGGCTGCCCGGACGGGTCGCGGAACGGGTCCACCACCACGACCCCCGTCGCGGGGCTGTCGAGCACGTTCTCGACCTCGAAGGCGCCGGCGGCCACCGCACCCGCGGAGCCCTCGAGCACGAGCATGGCGGCGGCGGGCGCGGGAACGTTCTCGTGGTGATGCTCCGGCGCGCGGGCCGGGGTCCCGAAGGTCGGCGTCTGCAGGTTGACCACGCGCGGCGCTGCCTTGGCGATCGCGCTCACCTCGGTCAGCCAGTCGGTGACCAGCGCGCCCCAGGCTTTGTAGTACGTGATGTTCGCGTCGACGATGCGCCGGACGAGGTCGTCGGCGCCGGGACCCGGCTCAGCCACGGGTGCCGACCGGGACCTGCACCTTGCCGCGCTGCGGGTGGCAGCACGGCGTCGTGTAGAAGTGGTCGTACCAGTGGTGCAGGGTGTCGGGCTTGTCCAGGACGTCGACCTCGTGCACGCAGGCGCAGCCGCCGTCCGACGACGACACCTCCCACCGCACCACGTGGTCCCGGCACCCGCGCACCCAGAGCAGGACCGACACGGCCTCCGCGCCCTCGTCCGGGAGCTTCACCGTCGCCGTGAACGTCGCCGTCTCGTACGGGCCGATCTGCTGCTGCACGGGCACGATCGTCACGGCGGCCGCCCCGCCGCCCGTGGCCCGGATCGCGACGTACCGGCTGGCCGGCCAGTCGTTGGTCACCACGAGCCGCAGCGTCATCGTCGCGCCCGGGCAGCCGTGCGCCGTGACCGTGGGCAGCTTCTCGGGCAGGAAGCAGGCGTCGGGGATCGTGCAGCCGCACGGCTGGGTGCCCAGCGAGACCTGCGGGAGCCGCAGGGCGCCCGTGTCGATCTTCCCGGCCGCCGCGACGACGTCCGACACCGGCGTGGACGACCGCAGCGCGTCCAGCACCGACCGGCCGAACGACATGCCGGCCCCGACCATCGCGTCGAGCGCCGCCGTCGTCTG
The DNA here is from genome assembly GCF_041295535.1 of Cellulomonas sp. ICMP 17802. Lineage (NCBI taxonomy): Bacteria > Bacillati > Actinomycetota > Actinomycetes > Micrococcales > Cellulomonadaceae > Cellulomonas > Cellulomonas sp. ICMP 17802. Next base: position 38,358 of record NZ_JBGFQZ010000006.1, read on the forward strand.
GTCGGTCATGCTCTGCTGAGTGCTCACGACGACTCCTTCGCTCGCGTGCTCCGCGTCCGCGGCGCCGGCGGTGGCGCCGTGACCTGGACCTCGATCCGAACCCGCACCCCGGCCACCACCCAGGTGCCCGCGTGCTCCGCCACGCTCAGCCCCGCCGGGACGTGGACCTCGCCCACCACCCACGCGTCGGCGCCCGGGGCGAGCGACCCGGCGCCCTGCGTCACCACGACGCGGGCCGCCTCCGACTGGCGTGCCGCGACCGTGTCCGCGACCACCGCCCAGCGGTCCAGGCCGGTGGCCTTGCCCGACAGGCCCGCGACGATCGCGTGCTCCAGCGTCTCGCGCTCCTCGAAGGCCAGGACCGCGACCTTGCCGATCTCGACCGGGACATTGCCGCGGTTCACGGCGTGCACCGAGACGGGGGTGATCGATCCCGCGGGGGCGACGACCGGCACCACGAGCGGTCGCACCTCGACCGCCTGGGAGCCCAGCACCTCGATGCGGACGTCGATCGCCCCGCCGTCCCACAACAGCTGCGCGGTCCGTTCGCCCGGAGGCGCGTCGTCGGGGAGCAGGAGCCGGACCTCGGTGCGTGCCGGGCCTGCCGGCGCCGTGAGCACGCGGACCGCGGACAGGACCGCGTCCGGCTTCCGCGTCGCCGGTGGCACCAGCACGATCGACGTGCGCTGGTCCGGCGGGACGTCGACCACGCCGACCACGGCTCCGGGCGGGCCCACCAGCCGGGTGACCTGGACGTCCTTGGCGGTCGACCCGCCGGCACGCGCCACGGGCTCAGCCGTCCTGCGGGTCGAGGTCGGCGTCGCGCTCGGTGTACCCGCAGCGCTCGCACGGCCCGGGCTTGTACGCCTCGGAGATCATCTGCGCCTCGCCGCACAGCCGGATGCTCAGCAGGTCCATGCCCAGCAGGCTCAGGCCCACCGTGAAGTCGGCCGGCAGGTGCGCACGGGTCTCGGGCAGCTCGGTCACGGCCAGGTTGAGGTTGACCGGGTTGAGCGTGACGGGGTTGAGCGTCAGGGTGGCGTTCAGCGGGTTCAGCGTGACCGGGTCGATGCCCATCTGGATCTTGGGGATCGGGTCGTGGATGGTGATGCCGAACTCGTTGGGGATCCCCGCCACGGTCACGGGCCCGATGGCCCCGATGTGGTCGACCACCACCGGGTTCATGGTGACCGGCCCGATCGGGCCGAGATGACCGTCGAGATGGACGTCCGAGCCCATGGCTACCCCCAGGTTGCCGTGCGGGATGTCGTCACCTGAAGGATCGACCCGGACAAGTCGGGCGTCAACCGGCGGCGCCGCGCGGCTCGTCGGCGAGCAGGTCCAGCCGGCCGAGCAGCGCGATCTCCTCGGCACCGATCTCGGCCGGGTACCAGGCCACGCGCGGCCCTGACGAGCCGCCGGCGGGAGCCCCGGCGAGCAGCTCGTCGGCGAGCCGCTGCAGCGCGGGGAGCCGGACCGACGCGGCGAGCAGCACCTCGACCACCGCGAAGATCGCCGCGACGTCGTCCACGGTGCCGACCACCTCGATCCGCCCGGTGAGCACCGCGTCGCGCACCTCGAGCCGTGCCCCCAGCAGGTCGACCACGGTCTCGCGGTCGGTGCGACCCCAGCACGCCGGGTCGGCGCCCTCGGCGGACGTCACGCGGAGGCGACCCGCGTGGTCGAACCGGACGTCGACCGCGTCGTCGTCCAGGCCGATCCGCGCGCCGCGCGCTCCGGCCAGGCGCCGCACCCGGGAACCGGCGGCCGGGTCACCCGCGTCCAGGCCGGCCACGAGAGCCGCCACGAAGGCGGCGAGTCCCCTATCCGGCACGCTCGACCACCCCCAGCCCGACCGAGTCGACCCGCGTCCCGGCGATCGTGCCGACGCACCGGAACGCCCCGACCAGCTCGTGCAGGAAGCCGAAGCCGGGCCGGGCGGGCTCGGCCATGACCAGCTGGGCCACGTCCCGCACGTCGAACTCGAGGTCCAGACCGTCGAACCCGTTGCTCGCGTGCACGACGACGCGGGACGGCAGGCGCTCGGCCGCGCGGTCGGTGTGCAGGGCGGCCAGCGCGCCGGGCAGCCGCCGAGACGGCCCTCGCCGGCCGGACGCCTCGACCAGGACCTGGTCGCCGACGAACCGGACCACGCGCCCGCCCACCTCCACCGTGAGCAGCACCAGCCCCGTCGAGGTGTGGGCGCTGTTCGTCATCCGGGAGAACACCACCAGCAGGGCGTCAGGGGCGTGCCAGCACGCCCAGTCCCACCCGGCGTCGTCGCCCCACCACCAGCGACCCCAGTTGTGGTCCGCGTACCCGCCGACCCCCGAGAACGCCAGGCTGCCCCCGGGCAGCGCCGCCGTCCCGTCGAGCGCCAGCCGCGGGTAGACGTACCAGCCGAGGTGACCGGTGCCGAACGGCATCACCGACGCGGCACCCAGCTGTGCACCGACCGGCACGCCCTCGAGCGACAAGTCGACGCCGTCACCCGCCAGGCGCGCCCGGGCGGCCACGCGACCGCCCGACGGGTCCACGGCGATCGCGACACCCTCGGTCGCGAGGCTGAGCACCGACGCCTCGACCGACCGGGCGGACGACACCTCGGCGTTGCCGAGCCACCCGACGTCCGGCACGTGCACGAGCGCGGCACCGACCGCTCGGGACGCGGGCGCGACCGGGTCGCCGTGCACCGAGACGTTCACCAGGGCGATCACGCCGGTGCCGTGGTCGAACGCGTTGACGTGCAGCCACTCCTTGTACGCCCCGCGGGTCGGGTCGTCCGGCGCGGGCCGACGCAGGTGGTCGCGCACGGTCAGCGCAGCACGCCGCCGTCGACCCGCGCGGGTGCCGGCCGCCCGGGAACCACGGTGGGCGCCGGGACCCCCGAGCTCTCGGCCAGCGCCTGCACGAGGTCGACCGTGTCCTTGGCCAGCACCCACATGCCGACCACCAGGTCGAGCGGGTCGATGCGCTCCGGGGCCGCCGGGCGGTCGGCACCGGTGGGCTCCGCCACCAGGGGCGGCAGCTCGAACGTCTCGGCCAGGTCGTCCACCAGCAGCAGCGCGGCGTCGTTGCGCAGCTGGTCGAGCACGCGGCTGGCCGGCATGGTGGACAGCCAGCGATCGATGCCGAGCTGCTGCCAGATCAGCGCGGCGTTGGTGGCGGGACGGCCGTGGGCCAGCCCCTCGCGCAGCGTGCGCCCCTCGGCCGTCCCGGCGGCCTGCCGCCCGAGCGCGGCCACGCCGGCGGCGAGCGCCCCCACCACGTCGGCGCCCGACACGAGGGACAGCGCCGCGAGCCGACCGGACAGCGAGGCGACGAGCGCGGCGGTCGTGCGGCCGGCCCGGTCGGGCTCGTCGACCAGACGCACCTCGGCGCGCGGAGTCACGCGACGACCTCCGTCACGGTGACCTCCAGCGGCACACCGGCCGGGTGGAGGCCGCGCAGGGTGACCAGGCCGCGGTAGACCCCCGCGGGCACGTCCAGCGGCACCCGGAGGCGCACGGTCACGCGGGCCTGCTCCGCGGGCGCCAGGAGGCGGAACGCGGGCCGCGCGTCGGCGTCCACGAACCAGGTGGTCCCGTCCTCCCCGACCAGGGGCGTGAGCACCGCCGCCAGCGCCGTGTGCACCCGCTGCCGGTTCTCGACGTCGAGCTGGACAGAGGTGCGCCCACCCACCGGCGCCGACACCGCGAGCCCGTCGGGCGCGTCCGGCCGCAGCACCGTGCCCGGGGAGTGCGGCTCGAACATGCCCTGCACCCGCCGCAGGTAGCGCAGGGTCTCGTCGACCATCCGGCCCTGGAACTCCGTCTGGAGCCGCAGGATCTCGGTCAGCGCCTCGCCCGCGCCCTGTGGTGGCTCCGTCATCGACTCCCCCAGCTACAGCGTCCGGTCGATCACGTAGTGCAGCATCTCGCGCAGAAAGTGACGATAGTCCGCCGAGTCGTCGTCGCGGGAGGGCCCGAGCACCCGCGACTCCAGCTCCAGAGCCTTGCGCGAGTACCGCTGCGCCAGCTCGCGCCCGTGGTCGATCGACCCGTCGCGCTCCATCGCGCCGGCCAGCCAGGCCACCTCGGCGCCGTCCTTGGCGGGCCGCGGCACCCCGAGCAGCCGCAGGGCCCGCTCCCGGTCGGGGGCCGACGACGTGCGCAGGAAGTGCAGGAGCATCACCGTGCGCTTGCCCTCCCAGAGGTCGCCGGCCGACTCCTTGCCGTAGGCGCCCTCGTCGGCCACGAGGTTGAGCACGTCGTCGGTGATCTGGAACGCGACGCCCGCGTGGAAGCCGAGCGCGACCAGCGCCAGCAGCTCGTCCTCGGTCGGCCGCCCCTCGCCCGGCGGGCTGCCGCAGATCACGCCGATCCGCAGCGGGGCGATCACCGTGTACCAGCAGGTCTTCTTGTAGACCATGCGCACGTAGTCGCGGTCCTCCAGGTCGAACGTGCCGGCGGCGATCCAGTCGAGCTCGATCGCCTGCCCCTCGACCGACTCGCGCGCCATCCGCTCGAACTCGCGCAGCACCAGCAGCGCCTTGCGCACCCCGATGGTCGACACGTTCTCCAGCAGCACGCCGACCGACAGGATGTTCGTCGCGTCGCCCACGTTGATGGCCACGGGCACGCCGCGGTCGGCGAACAGGGTCGCCCGCCCCCGCCGGAACGTGGAGGCGTCCTCGATGTCGTCGTGCACCAGGAAGCCGTTGTGCAGCAGCTCGAGGGCCGTCGCCGAGCCCAGCGCCTGCTCGGTGCGACCGCCCGCGGCGATGGCCGCGCTCAGGCAGATCGCCGGCCGCAGCCCCTTGCCCTCGCGCAGCGGGTAGTCGGCGACCAGGTCGTACAGCGGGCCGTAGCCCGTGGCCCGGCGCCGCGTGACCAGCTCCGCGATCTCGCCGCGCACGAGGTCGCGCGCGTCGGCGAGGACGCGCGCGACCAACCGCTCGTCGTGCGCCATGGGCCCTGCCTACCGCACGACGACGGCCCCCGACCACCGCGGGGTGGTCGGGGGCCGTCGGGGTCGTGCCGGTCAGGCCTTGACGAGCGACCGGAGCACGTACTGCAGGATGCCGCCGTTGCGGTAGTAGTCCGCCTCGCCGGGGGTGTCGATGCGCAGCACCGCGTCGAACGCCACGACCGTGCCGTCGGCCTTCGTGGCCGTGACCGCCAGCGTCCGGGGCGTCGTGCCCTCGTTCAGCGCCGTGACGCCGGTGATGTCGAACGTCTCGGTGCCGTCCAGGCCGAGCGAGTCGGCCGACTCCCCCTCCGGGAACTGCAGCGGCAGCACGCCCATCCCGATGAGGTTGGAGCGGTGGATCCGCTCGAAGCTCTCGGTGATGACGGCCTTGACGCCCAGCAGGCTGGTGCCCTTGGCGGCCCAGTCGCGCGACGAGCCGGAGCCGTACTCCTTGCCGCCCAGCACGACGAGCGGGATCCCGGCCGCCTGGTAGGCCTGCGCGGCGTCGTAGATCGACGACTGCTCGCCGGTCAGCAGGTTCTGCGTGAACCCGCCCTCGACGCCGGGGACCAGCTGGTTGCGCAGCCGGATGTTGGCGAACGTGCCGCGGATCATGACCTCGTGGTTCCCGCGGCGGGAGCCGTAGGAGTTGAAGTCACGACGACCCACGCCGTGCTCGGCCAGGTAGAGGCCGGCGGGGCTGTCGGCCTTGATCGAGCCGGCCGGGCTGATGTGGTCGGTGGTCACCGAGTCGCCCAGCTTGGCCAGCACGCGGGCGCCGTGGAAGTCGACCACCGGGGCCGGCTCCGCCTGCATGCCCTCGAAGTACGGAGGCTTGCGCACGTAGGTCGACTCGGTGTCCCACTCGAACGTGTCGCCCTCGGGCGTCGGCAGCGCGCGCCACCGGTCGTCGCCGGTGAACACGTCGGCGTAGTCCTTGGTGAACATCGCGCGGTCGATCGACGCGTCGATGGTGGACTGCACCTCGTCCGGCGTGGGCCAGATGTCCGCCAGGAAGATCGGCTGACCGGCCTCGTCGCGCCCCAGCGGGTCCGACGCGAAGTCGAAGTCCATGGTGCCGGCCAGCGCGTACGCGATGACCAGCGGCGGGGACGCCAGGTAGTTCATCTTGATGTCGGGGTTGATGCGCCCCTCGAAGTTGCGGTTGCCGGACAGCACGGCGGCCACGGCGAGGTCGTGCTCCTGCACGGTCTCCGAGACCTTCTCGTCCAGCGGGCCCGAGTTGCCGATGCAGGTGGCGCAGCCGTAGCCCACCAGGTGGAAGCCCAGCTTCTCGAGGTACGGCCACAGGCCGGCCTTCTCGTAGTAGTTGGTCACCACCTGCGAGCCGGGCGCCATCGACGTCTTGACCCACGGCTTGGCGGTGAGGCCCTTCTCGACAGCCTTCTTGGCGACGAGGGCCGCGGCGATCATCACCGACGGGTTCGACGTGTTGGTGCACGACGTGATCGACGCGATGGCGACCGCCCCGTGGAACAGGTCGAACGAGCGACCCTGGCTGTCGACCGTCGGGTAGACGCGCGTCGCCGACGAGGTGATCGCGGGCGAGTCGGACGCGGGGAACGACTCGCGCTCGGCCTCGTCGACCCCGTTGGTGACCTCGGGGGCGTACGTCGGCAGGTCGCGCTGGAACTGCTCCTTGGCGCGCGACAGCTCGATGCGGTCCTGCGGGCGCTTCGGGCCGGCGATCGAGGGGACGACCGTGGACAGGTCGAGCTCGAGGTACTCGGAGAACAGCGGCTGGACGTAGCCGTCCGACGTCGGGTCGAGCCACATGCCCTGCTCCTTGGCGTACGCCTCGACGAGCGCGAGCTGCTCCTCGGAGCGCCCGGTCAGGCGCAGGTAGTCGATCGTCACGGAGTCGATGGGGAAGATCGCGGCGGTCGAGCCGAACTCGGGGCTCATGTTGCCGATCGTGGCGCGGTTGGCCAGCGGCACGGCCGCGACGCCCTCGCCGTAGAACTCGACGAACTTGCCGACGACGCCGTGCTGACGCAGCTTCTGCGTGATCGTGAGCACGATGTCGGTCGCCGTGACGCCCAGCGGGATGGTGCCCGTGAGCTTGAAGCCGACCACGCGCGGGATGAGCATCGACACGGGCTGGCCCAGCATCGCCGCCTCGGCCTCGATGCCGCCGACGCCCCAGCCCAGCACGCCCAGGCCGTTGACCATCGTGGTGTGCGAGTCGGTGCCCACACAGGTGTCGGGGTACGCCTTGCCGTCCCGGACCATCACGACGCGCGCGAGGTACTCGATGTTGACCTGGTGCACGATGCCGGTGCCCGGCGGGACCACCTTGAAGTCGTCGAACGCCGTCTGGCCCCAGCGCAGGAACTGGTAGCGCTCGCGGTTGCGCTCGTACTCGAGGGCGACGTTGCGCTCGAACGCGTCGGCGCGGCCGGCCACGTCGATCTGCACCGAGTGGTCGATGACCAGCTCGGCCGGGGCGAGCGGGTTGATGCGGCTGGCGTCGCCCCCCAGGTCGACCACGGCCTCGCGCATGGTGGCGAGGTCGACCACGCAGGGCACGCCGGTGAAGTCCTGCATGATCACGCGGGCCGGCGTGAACTGGATCTCGGTGTCCGGCTGGGCGTCCGGGTCCCACTCGGCCAGCGCGCGCACGTGGTCGGCCGTGATGTTCGCGCCGTCCTCGGTGCGCAGCAGGTTCTCCGCGAGCACCTTGAGGCTGAACGGGAGCTTCTCCACCCCCGGCACGGCCGAGAGGCGGTAGATCTCGTACGAGGCGTCACCGACCTCGAGTGTTCCCTTCGAACCGAAGCTGTCGACGCTGCTCACGGGGGCTCCTTCGCTGGCGAGTCTGCCGGTGGTGCTGCCGGGGATGGGGGTCACCCGGACCGCTGGGCGGTGCGACCTCCCAGCCTAGAGCGGCCGGGGTCGCGATTTATCTCGACATCAAGATACATGCTCGCGGGCCCCCGCGCACGCGCGTCCACGTCGGCGTGGCGCGCGCGCACGGGGGCCCGGCGGCCTGTGCCCGCGTCCTCAGCCCCGCGCGGCTCGCTCCGCGTCCACCGCGTCCTGGGCCTTGCGCTCCGCCTCGATCGCCCGCTCGTGCGAGCGCGGGTCGTACTCCGGCGTGCCCTGCTTGTGCAGCTCCTGGGTGACCAGCCGCTTCGCCTCCGCCAGCCGGCTCACCGCGTCCTTCTCGCTCACCGCGCCGCTCCCCTCTGCCGGACCGCTCCGGTCCGGCGACGCCTTCCACGCTAGTCCGGAGCCCGGCGCGGTGCACCCAGTCAGCGCGTGAGGACGGCGACGGCCTCGAGGTGGTGCGTCATGGGGAACAGGTCGTAGGCCTGCAGGTCAGCCAGGGCGTACCCGGCGTCGGCGAACAGGGCGATGTCGCGGGCGAGCGCGGCCGGGTCGCACGCGACGTAGACCACGCGCTCGGGGCGCAGCTCGGTGATCCCGGCGACGACCTTGCGCCCCGCACCGGTGCGGGGCGGGTCGAGCACGACCGCGTCGGCGTGCACCACGTCGGAGTCGGCGTCGACCCGGCCGGACAGGACCTGGGCGACGTCCCCGGCGTGCAGCTCGACGTTCGACCGGTCGTGCAGGTTGCGCCGGGCGTCCTTGACCGCCCGCGCGTCCCCCTCGACCGAGACCACCTCGCCGGTCTCGCCCACGGCGTCGGACAGCGGCGCCGTGAACAGCCCGGCGCCCGAGTACAGGTCGAGCACGGCGGCGCCGTCGACGTCGCCGAGGCCGGCGAGCACCGCGCGCACCAGCAGGTCGGGTGCCTCGCGGTGCACCTGCCAGAAGCCCGTGCCGGCCACGCGGAAGTCGTAGCCGACCTCGCCGTGCTGCACGTGCTCGCGGACCGACGTGCGGGCGTTCGGGCGCCCGTCCATGCGGCGCCGGCCCAGGTCGAACACGGCGTCGTCGACGAGCACGAGCGGGGCGTCCCCGCTGGCCGGCGCGATCGCCTCGACGCGCGAGCCCGCGGGCCAGCGCCGGCCGAACAGGTCCAGCGCGGCGATCGCCTCGCTGGCCAGCGGCATGGACTCCAGCGCGTGCACGTCGTGAGACCGGAACCCGCGCATGCCGGCGCGACCCTCGGCGTCGGCGACCAGGTCGATGCGCGTGCGCCAGCCGAGTCCGCCGCGCTCGTCGTCGCCCGGGGCCGCCTGCACGGGCACCTCGAGGTCGAGCTTGGCCAGCCGGCGCAGCTGCTCGGCCAGGACCGCGGCCTTCCACGCGCGCTGCGCCGGGAGGGCGACGTGCGCGAGCTCACCGCCGCCGACTCCCCCGGGACCCGCGGCCGGCCACGCCGACTCGACGCGGTCCGCGGAGGGCTCGAGGATCTCGACGGCGTCCGCGCGCCAGAACTTCGCGGTCCCGCCGGCGTCGGTCAGGCGGGCGCGGACGCGCTCGCCGGGCAGGGTGTGCCGGACGAAGATCACGCGCCCGTCGTACCGGGCCACGCAATGCCCGCCGTGCGCCACCGGCCCGATCTCGAGCTCGATCAGCTCGACGGGTTGGTCCGGTGAAGTCTCAGTAGCCACGCGGAACGGTACCCCGGACCGGCTCCTCGAGCCCCGTCTGCCCCTCGGACGACGCCAGCTGCCAGGGCACGGAGGCCACGACGACGCCCGGCGTGAACAGCAGGCGGCCCTTGAGCCGCAGGGCGCTCTGGTTGTGCAGCAGCTGCTCCCACCAGTGGCCCACGACGTACTCCGGGATGTACACGACCACGAGGTCGCGCGGGCTGTCCCGGCGGATCGACCGGACGTAGGTGAGCACCGGCCGGGTGATCTCCCGGAAGGGCGAGTCGAGCACGCGCAGCGGCACGGGGATGTTCAGCGCCTCCCACTGCTCGCGCAGCGCGACGACGTCCTCGGGGTCGACCCCGACGGTCACCGCCTCGAGCACCTGGGGCCGGGCCGCCCGGGCGTACGCGAGCGCCCGCATGGTGGGCCGGTGCAGGTGGGAGACCAGCACGATCGCGTGGACCCGGCTGGGCAGCGCGCGGGCCGACTCCGCGTCCGCGCCGAGCGCGAGCTCCTGGCGGACCCGGGCGTAGTGGCGGTGGATCGACTGCATGAGCGCGAACACCAGCGCCATCGCCAGGATCGCGATCCACGCGCCGTGCGTGAACTTGGTGATGAGCACGACGACGAGCACCGTCGCGGTCATCACGAGGCCGACCGAGTTGATCACCCGCGAGCGCTTCATCTGCGCGCGGGTGGCCGGGTCGGGCTCGGTGCGCAGGTGCCGGGTCCAGTGCCGCACCATGCCCAGCTGGCTCACCGTGAAGGAGACGAACACCCCGACGATGTACAGCTGGATGAGCCGGGTCACCTCGGCGTCGAACGCCACGATGAGCACGATCGCGACCAGCGCCAGGGTGACGATGCCGTTGGAGTACGCCAGCCGGTCGCCGCGCGTGTGCAGCTGCCGGGGCAGGTACCCGTCCCGGGCGAGGATCGAGCCCAGCACCGGGAAGCCGTTGAACGCCGTGTTGGCCGCCAGCACGAGGATGAGGCCCGTGACGATCGCCACGAACACGGCCATCCACGGCGCGCTCTGGAACACCGCCGAGGACAGCTGGCTGATGACGGGGTGCTGGATGTAGGACGTGCCCACCGGCACGCCGTTCTCCAGCAGCTGGGTCTGCGGGTCGTCGGCGAACGTCACGCCCGTCGCCCGCGAGAGCAGCAGGATCGACATGATCATCGTGATCGAGAGCCCGCCGAGCAGCGCGAGGGTGGTCGCGGCGTTCTTGGACTTGGGCTTCTTGAACGCGGGGACGCCGTTGCTGATGGCCTCGACGCCGGTCAGGGCGGCGCAGCCCGAGGCGAACGCCCGCAGGATGAGGAAGAAGCCGGCCAGCCCCGTGAGCCCCTGGTCGAACGCGGCGGACGGCGCCAGCTCGAACTTCGCGCTCTCGGCCATGGCCAGGTTGCCCGTGAGCAGCTGGATCGCGCCGACCAGCGCGACCGCGCCGATCGCGAACATGAACAGGTACACGGGGATCGCGAACAGGCTGCCCGACTCCTTGACCCCGCGCAGGTTGGCGATGGTCAGCAGCACCACCAGCCCGACCGCGAACGCGGCCTCGTGCCCGCGCAGCGGCGGGAACGCGGTCGCCGCGTACTGGGCGCCCGACGAGATCGACACGGCCACGGTGAGCACGTAGTCGACCAGCAGCGCGCTGGCCACCGTGACACCCGCGTTGGGCCCGAGGTTGGTGGTCGCGACCTCGTAGTCACCGCCGCCGGACGGGTAGGCGTGCACGTTCTGCCGGTACGACGCGACGACGACCACCATGACGAAGACGACCGCGAGGCCGACCCATGGCGAGATGACGAGGGCCGCGGCGCCCGCGAGCGAGAGCGTCAGCAGGATCTCGTCGGGGGCGTAGGCCACCGACGAGAGCGCGTCCGACGCGAAGACCGGCAGCGCGATGCGCTTCGGCAGGAGCGTGTGGCCGAGCAGGTCGCTGCGGACGGGTCGTCCGAGCAACAGGCGTTTGGCGGCATCCGAGAGGTCCGACACGATGCGCAATGCTAGGCCCGCTCGGGGTCCCTCACACCACCGACACCAGCGCGGGCGCCGGACAGGCGCGGCACGGTATAGCGTGCCGCACTGTGCACTTCGTGATCATGGGCTGCGGGCGGGTCGGGGCGACGCTCGCCAAGAGCCTCGAGGACAACGGGCACTCGGTGTCCGTGATCGACCAGAACCCCGAGGCGTTCCGGCGGCTCGACGCCGACTTCGGCGGCAACAAGGTCACCGGGCTCGGGTTCGACCGCGACACCCTCAAGCAGGCCGGCATCGAGGACGCGTTCGCGTTCGCCGCGGTCTCCGACGGCGACAACTCGAACATCCTCGCGGCCCGCGTGGTGCGCGAGACGTTCGGCATCGAGAACGTGGTCGCGCGCATCTACGACCCGCACCGCGCCGAGATCTACCAGCGCCTCGGCATCCCCACGGTGGCGACGGTCCGCTGGACCGCCCACCAGGTGCTGCGGCGCCTGCTGCCCATGGGCGCCACCGACGAGTACCGCGACGCGTCCGGCCAGATCCAGCTCTCGCAGATCGACATCCACGAGGGCTGGGTGGGCAAGCCGCTCCGGGTGCTCGAGGAGGCCAGCGGCGCCCGCGTCGCCTACGTGACCCGCTACGGCGACGGCATCCTGCCGACGTCGACCACCGTCCTGCAGGAGAACGACACCGTGCACGTGCTCATGCGGGCGGACGCGTCCGCCCAGGTCGAACGAGTCCTCACCACGCCGCCGGCGGTGCAGGCATGAGGGTCGTGATCGCCGGGGCCGGCTCGGTCGGCCGGTCCATCGCGCGCGAGCTGCTGGGCCACGGGCACGAGGTCACGCTCATCGACCGGCAGCCGTCGGCCATGCGGGTCTCGCAGGTGGCGGACGCGGACTGGCTGCTGGCCGACGCCTGCGAGCTGCCCACGCTGCGCCAGGTCAAGACCGACGAGTGCGACGTCGTCGTCGCCGCGACCGGCGACGACAAGGCCAACCTCGTCATCTCGCTGCTGGCCAAGACCGAGTTCGGCGTGCCCCGCACGGTGGCGCGCGTGAACAACCCGAAGAACGAGTGGATGTTCGACGAGGCCTGGGGCGTCGACGTGGCCGTGTCGACCCCGCGGATCATGACGGCGATGGTCGAGGAGGCCGTGACGGTCGGCGACCTCGTGCGGATCTTCACGTTCCACCAGTCCCGCGCGGACATCCTCGAGCTCACGCTGCCCGTGGACTCGCCGCTGGCGGGCGTCCGCGTGGGTCAGATCGAGTGGCCGGCCGACACCGTGCTCGCGTGCATCGTGCGCGACGCGCGACCGATCGCGCCCAGCCCGGACGACACGCTCGAGGGCCGGGACGAGCTGCTGTTCGTCACGGCTCGGGAAGCGGACGAGGCTGAGCTGGAGGCGTTGCTGACCCGCGGACCAGCAGCCAGCTGACCCAGAGGGCCAGGGCAGTGCCCGGCACCCCCATCACCAGCTTGGCGGTGCCCAGCCAGGTGACCTCGGAGCTGAAGTACAGCGGCAGCTGGACCAGCAGTCGCAGACCGAACAGCGCGACGAACGGCAGCGTGGCGATCGCGTAGCACCGACGCAGCGGACGGTCGCGCCGCCACGCCACGGCCCCGGCCCACGAGCCGCCCTCGTTGAGCGGACCCGCCTTGGAGAACAGCCCCACGACGAGGCCGACCAGGGGCCACCCGACCAGCACGGTCAGGAGCGTCCCGAGGAACCACGAGACGTTGATCCACAGCCCGTAGGCGAAGAAGTCCTTCGCGTCGCCGGTGCGCCACGCCCAGAACACGCCGATCGCGACCCCGAGGAAGCCGCCGAACGCCATGGTCGGCGCCTGGCGCTGCACCAGCCGGACCACCACGGTGACCACGGCGGCCGCGAGCGCCACGACGAGGGCCGGGACCAGCCGCTGCCCGGTGGCGACGAAGACGACGACGAACAGCAGCCCGGGCGCGACCGACTCGATGATCCCCCGCGTCCCACCGACGGCGTCCGAGGCCGAGAAGGTGTCCGACGCCAGCACCCGCATGCCGCGCACGGGGCCGTCCTGCGGGTCGACCACGTCGTCGACGGCCTCGAGGAGGTGCTCGGCGTCGTCGGCGCGGTCGTGCGGGTCCACGCTCACCGGGTCACTCACCGGGGCGCGGCCGCAGCTCGTACCGCGGGTTGAACACGGTCCGGCGGCCGTCGATCAGGCACACCAGACCCTCGATCTTCAGGCGGCGGCCCGGCGTCACGCCGGCGATCTCGCGCCGGCCCAGCCAGACGAGGTCGAGCGCACCGCTGCCGTCGTAGAGCTCCGCCTCGAGCGCGGGGACGCCCTCGCGCGGGCGCAGCGTGACGGACCGGATGACGCCGGAGACGCTGGCGCGCGACCGGTCGGTCAGCTGGTCGACCGGCGTGCAGCCGACCGAGCGGTGGGCGTCGGCCCGCTCCTCGTCGGCCTCGATCTCGGCCTGCGACGCGACGGCCTTCTTCAGGCGTTCCTTGAGGCTCATCGGATCTCCGTGATCTCCGGGCCGCGGGTCAGGGGGTCGAAGTCCGGTGCGACCGGCTCCTCCACCTGGGTGCCCGCGGACTCGAGGTTGGGCGTCCCCGGACCGGGGAGCCGCAGGGTGAGCAGGTCGCGGGGCGGGCGGGCGTCGGTGCCGCGCACCACGACGATGCCGGCGAAGAGCTGCTCGAGGGCGACCGCGGCCGCCGGGTCCACCGCGGCGCGGCCGGTCATCACGCCGCGCACGAACCAGCGGGGCCCGTCGGCGCCGAGGAAGCGGGCGGGTCGGTGACCCGTGCGGCCCTCGGGCGTCCGGACGGGCAGGCGGGCCAGGAGCTCGCGCCCGAACGGTCCGGGCAGGTCGTCGGCCGAGCCGCCCTGCTGCGTGACCGACTCGGCGATCTCCGCGCGGATCTCGTCCCAGATGCCCTCGGTGCGGGGCGCGGCGAACGCCTGCACCTGCAGCGACGAGCCGTCCAGCAGGATCGACGCCGCGGACACCACGTCCGTCGCCTTGTCGATCTCCATCCGCAGCTCCATGCCGGGGACGCCGGGGATCAGGATCGCGCCCAGGTCGACGCGCGGCAGGTCGTCGTCGACCTCCGAGGCGTCCCAGGGTCCGCTGGTCCGCTCGAAGGGGACCTCCGCGGGAGCGGAGGGGGCGACCTCGTCGTCGACCGTGCTGGTCTCGTCGACGGTCTCCTCGGTCTCCACCGCGTCATCGGTGGCGGGATCCTTCCCACCACGCCGGAACAGCGCCACGTGCTCACTCCTCTTCGACGCGCTCGCGCGCATCAGTTGCCTACCCACTCGACAGTAGTCCCGACCTACGCGCTCGGTGCAGCCTTCCACCCGCCGCTGGAGCCGAAGCCACCCTCGCCGCGGTGCGACCCGGGCAACACCTCGGCCTCGACGAACCGCACGCGCTCGACCCGCTGCACCACCAGCTGCGCGATGCGGTCGCCGCGGTGCAGCTCGAGCGCGTGCTCGACGTCGGTGTTGAGCAGCGTCACGGCGATCTCGCCGCGGTAGCCGGCGTCGACCGTGCCGGGGGCGTTCACGATGGTGAGCCCGTGCCGCATGGCCAGGCCCGAGCGCGGGTGCACGAACGCCGCGAACCCGTCGGGCAGCGCGATGGCCACGCCGGTGGGCACCGTCACGCGGCCCTGCGGCGGGATGACGACGTCGATCCTGGAGACCAGGTCGGCGCCGGCGTCGCCGGGGTGCGCGTAGGCGGGCGCGGGCAGGTCGGGGTCGAGACGCAGCAGGAGCACCTCGGTGCTGGGGTCGGCCGTCACGGGGCCAGACCCTACCCGCCGGATGGGATGCTGGGTGCATGCCCGACGCACCCCCCACCACGGTCCCCTACGTCGAGCGGCTCTGGCTCGGTCCCGTCGGCTGGGTGCTGCTCGTCGTCTTCGCGCTGATGATGTCCGTCGCGTTCGTCCCGGTCGACCTGCGCCTCGCCGCGGTGGTCGGGCTCGCGGTCGTCGCGGTCGGCGCCGGCGCGCTCGTCCTGGCCGCGCCGCGGGTCGAGGTGCGGGACGGGACGTTCCGCGCGGGCGGCGCCCACATCCCCGTCGCCCTGCTGGGCGACGCGCTCCCGCTCGACGCCGACGCGACCCGGGCCGAGCTGGGCCCGCGCCTCGACGCCCGGGCGCACCTCGTGCTGCGCGGCTGGATCCACACCGCGGTCCGCGTCGAGCTGCACGACCCGCAGGACCCGACGCCCTACTGGGTCGTCTCCACGCGCCACCCGGACCGGCTCGCCGCCGCGCTGCACGCCTGAGGGCCGGTCACCCCGTGGTGCGGGATGACCGGCCCTCAGGTCGGTCGTGCTGTGGTGGAGGTGCTCAGGCCGCGCACTCGGAGCAGACGGGTCGACCGTCGCGCTCGTAGGCGAGCTGGCTGCGGTGGTGCACCAGGAAGCAGCTCGAGCAGGTGAACTCGTCCGCCTGCCGGGGCAGCACCCGCACGGAGAGCTCTTCTCCGGACAGGTCCGCGCCGGGGAGCTCGAAACCTTCGGCCGCCTCGGTCTCGTCCTCGTCCACCACGCCCGAGTTCTTGTCGGAGCGCCGAGCCTGGAGCTCCTGGAGCGAGTCCTCGCTCAGGTCCTCCTCCGTCTTGCGCGGGGCGTCGTAGTCGGTAGCCATGTGTGGCGTCACACTCCGTGGTCTGGATGGAATCTCGTACGCGGGATCAATGCACGCGACGTGCTTTTTGTTCCCGCGCGCGGTGGGATTCTGCACCACTTTCGAGCGTGGAGCGAACCGGACGCGCGACCATATTCGCCACCCTGCCGATGGGAGCGTTATCACTCGTCGGAATCGGCCTCGAGCGCCTCGAGCAACCCGATCAGCTCACCCACGCGACCGGGCGGCCCGGCCACGGTCATCGCCTCCTGGGCGGGGTGTCCGCGCAGGCCTGTGACCTGCGCGCCCGCCTCCTGGGCCACGAGCGCGCCGGCCGCCATGTCCCACGGCTGCAGGCCCCGCTCGTAGTAGAGGTCGAGGCCGCCGGCGGCCAGCGTGCACAGATCCAGCGCCGCCGATCCGACGCGACGAATATCACGTACCCGCGGCAACAGTTCCGCGACGATCCGTGCCTGTGAGCGCCGCCGGGTCGCTGTGTATCCGAACCCCGTGCCCAGCAGCGAGTCGATCAACGGACGCGCCGGGTTCACCCGCAGCGTCCGCCCCTCGAGCCGGGCGCCCAGCCCGCGCCCGGCGGTGAAGACCCGGCCGTCCTCGGGCGCATGCACGCAGCCGGCCAGGGCCGTCCACGTCGCGGGCTCGGGCGGCCCGACCACCGCCGCGACCGACACCGCGTAGGCGGGGAGCCCGTACAGGTAGTTGACCGTCCCGTCGATGGGGTCGACCACCCAGGTGACGCCCGACGAGCCGGCCTGGAACCCCTCCTCCTCGCCCAGGATCCCGTCGTCCGGGCGCAGCTCCGCCAGCCGCCGCCGCAGCAGCGCCTCGGACGCGAGGTCCATGGCGGTCACGACGTCCTGCGCGCTGGACTTGGTCGCCGCCACCGACACGTGCCGGCGCCGGCCGTCCAGGATCAGCGCGCCGGCCTCGCGGGCGAGCAGCTCGGCCACCTCGACGAGCCGGCGGACCTGGTCGGGGGTGTGCGTGTCGGTGCTCACCCCGCCCATCCTGTCAGCGCACGGTCCCCCGCCACGGGCCCGGGGCCTTGAGCTGGAAGCGCAGGGCGCCCACCCGCAGGGCGAACACCCCGAGCACCACGGCGACGCTGGCCTCGGTCGACAGCACGCCGAGCCACCAGAGCAGGGCCGTCGCGCTCGAGCCCAGCAGCGCGGGGATGGCGTACAGCTGGCGGTGGTGCAGCACCACGGGCACCTCGCCGGACAGCAGGTCGCGCAGCACGCCGCCGCCCACCCCGGTCATGACCCCGACCAGCACGGCGGCCGTGAGGGTCGTGCCGTACTCGAGACCCTTGGTGGTGCCCACCACGCTGAACAGCGCGAGGGCGCCCGCGTCGAGCACGACGATGAAGCGGCGCGCGCGCTCCAGCCGCGGGTGGAAGAAGTAGATGAGCGTGGCCCCGGCGGCGGCGGTCGCGATGAACCGCCAGTTGGAGATGCCGACGGGCGGGACGGCCCCGATGAGCACGTCGCGCAGCATGCCGCCGCCCAGCCCGGCCGCCCAGGCGAGCACGAGGATGCCGAAGACGTCGAACTGCTTGCGCACCGCGGCCAGCGCACCGGACATCGCGCCGACGAAGACCCCGATCAGCTCGAGGACCGGCTCGAGAGGGATGTCGGTGTCCACGCGGCCGATCATGGCAGCGACCCGCGACCCCGTGGCGCACCCGCGCCGCGCGCCGTTCCGCGGCGCACCGACCCGGGTGCGCGCCCTGGCGGCCGATCGGTGGCAGGCTCGTGCCGAGTTACCGGGAGGTCGCATGGGTGAGCTGGAGCTGGTGGGTCTGCACGAGGACGGGGAGCATCTCGTCCTGGTGGCCCCGGACGGCGCGCGCTTCCGCGTGCGCATCGACGAGCCGCTGCGGGCCGCCGTGCGTCGCGACCGCCCGCAGCTCGAGCAGCTGCGCGCGGAGAGCGCCGGCACGCTGAGCCCGCGGGAGATCCAGGCGCGGATCCGCGCGGGCGCGACGACGCAGGAGGTCGCGGACGACGCCGGCCTGCCCGTCGAGCGCGTGCGCCGCTACGAGGGGCCGGTGCTGGCCGAGCGCGAGCACATCGCCGAGCAGGCGCGGGGTACCCGCGTCGGCCGCGACGTCGGCGCCCCCACGCTCGGCGACCTGGTGACCGACCGGCTGGCGGCGCGCGGCGTCGACCTCGCGTCGCTCGCCTGGGACGCCGCCCGCGACGCCTCGGGGCCGTGGGTGGTCCTCGCGCGGTTCGCCGTCGGCGACACCGAGCACGAGGCACGCTGGACGTTCGACCCCGCCAAGCGCACCGTGGTCGCCGTCGAGGACGAGGCCCGGTGGCTGTCGGAGACCGAGATCCCCGACGAGCCGGTGTCGCGTCGCCACCTCGCGGCCGTCCGGGACGTCGTCTTCGACTTCCAGGGCGACGGCCCGACACTGCGCCCCCAGGACGACGAGGTCGCGGTCGAGCAGGCCCCGCCGCCGGACCCGCAGGAGCAGACGGCGTCGCTGCTGGACGACCTGCGCAGCCGTCGCGGCGTGCGGCAGGCCGTCGAGCTGGGCGACGAGGACGACGACGACGCCGAGGCGTTCGAGGGCTTCGGCCCGCAGCACGCCTTCGACTTCGGCCGCCTGGACGCGTCCGTGCCCGGTGCCCACCCGGCGGAGGCGGCCGACGAGGCCGTCGTCTATCCCCCGCCGACCGCCGTGCCCGAGCCCGTCACCACGCCCGCGGCCGCGGCCGTCGAGCACGACGAGGCCGAGCGGCCCCGCAGCCGGCGCGGCCGGGCCAAGGTGCCGAGCTGGGACGAGATCGTGTTCGGGGCGAAGCCAGAATGACCAGAGGTCGGTAGCTAGAGGCTCAGCTCGTCGACCGACGCGAGCGTCTGGGCGCTGGTGGACGAGGCGCGCGCGGCGGCGGCGGTCATCCGGCGCATGTGGTGCCGGCGGCACAGCACCTCGTAGGCGACCTCGTCGGCACCCGCCTGGACGTCGCCGACCACCACCTGGGCGCCCTCGACGACCATGATCCCGCCGACGGTCCGGGCGTTGTGCGTGGCCCGCGCGCCGCACCAGCACAGCGCACGCACCTGCAGGATCTCCACGCGGTCGGCCAGCTCGACCAGCCGGGCGGCGCCCGGGAAGAGCCGGGCGCGGAAGTCCGTCGAGATGCCGAAGACGTAGACGTCCACCGCCAGCTCGTCCACCACGCGCGCCAGCTGCTCCACCTGCTCCGCGGTGTAGAACTGCGCCTCGTCGCCGATGAGGTAGTCGACGGGCCGCCCGTGCGTCCGGCGCGCGATGACGTCCGCCCAGAAGTCCGTGGAGTCGTCGACCTCGTGCGCGCGCTGGGTCAGGCCGAGCCGGGACGAGATGGTCGCGGCGCCGGCGCGGTCGTGCCGCGTGAACAGCACGCCGTCGCGACCGCGGGCCGCGTGGTTGTGGTGCATCTGGAGCGCGAGCGTCGACTTGCCGCTGTCCATCGTGCCGGAGAAGAAGACGAGCTCGGCCATCAGGCGACCACCACGCACGGGACGAGCATCTCGTGGGGGGTCAGCGACCCGTGCACACCGATGAGGTCGAGCGACCCGGGCGTCTGCGTGCGCGAGTCGACGACCGTCGCCCGGCCGGTCATGGCGACCACCACGTCGCCGATCACGGGCAGCACGTGCTCGGAGATCTCCCCGAACCAGGAGTCCGCCGCGGCCTCGGAGCGCGTCGCGACGACCGCCGACGCGCCGAGCACCTCGCGCCACCGGTCCGCCACGACGGTCGGCTCGGCGTCGGCCGCCAGGTGCAGGTGCAGCGCGCGGGGCTCCCCCGCGACCAGCTCGACGCCGGCGGACAGGGCGGGATCCGTCGCGACGTCCCACCGGGCCGCACGGTCCACGTCCACCATGCCGTGGTCGGCGGTCACCAGCAGGAGCGTGTCGCGCGGGAGCAGGCGCGCCAGCCGGCCGAGCTCTGCGTCGAGCTCGGCGAGGGCGTCGCCCCACTGCCACGAGCCCCAGCCGTGGTGGTGCCCGGCCTTGTCGACGTCGCCCCAGTACAGGTACGCCACGCCGGGCGCCCGCAGCGCGTCGACGGTGGCGTCCACGCGCGCCGCCAGCGACTCCGCGGCGCGGTACGTCGGACCGCGCAGCGCCGCCTCGGTGAGGCCCGAGCCGGAGAACCGCGCCGGGCCGATGCTCGTGACGGTGGTCCCCGCCGCGACCAGCTGCTCGAAGACCGTGAGCTCGCGCTGCCACTCGCGCGCGGGCGGCAGCCCGGTCCAGCTGACGAGGTTGCCCAGCTGCCCGGTCGCGGGGTCGCGGACCGTGTAGCCCAGCATCCCCGTGCGCCCGGGCGGCAGCGCGACCCCGAAGGTCCCCATCGCGGTCGCGGTCGTCGACGGGAACGTGCTGGTCAGCGGCGCGGAGTCACCCAGCCGGCGCCGCAGGAAGGGCGCGTGCCCGGCCCGCTCGGCCAGGTTGGTGTGGCCCAGGCCGTCCACCAGCACCACGCAGACGCGTGACGCCGAGGGCAGCCCGAGCAGCGCCTGCGAGCTCGCCGCGTCCGCGACCGTGTCCACCCCGATCGCCCCCGCCACCCCGGGCAGCACGCGACCGAGGCACGGGTAGCCGACGCCCGGAGCCACCAGGTCGGCGGACAGCAGCCCGGACGGTGCGGCGGTCGTCGGCACCTCGAGGTCGGTCATCGGACCCGTGCGCTGGCCGCCGACAGCTGGCGCGCGAACGCGGTCGCCGCGCGCACCGAGTCGACGCCCTCGGCCGCGGAGCTCACGCGGACCACGACGTCGTCGGGCGCGAGCGTGCCGGTCAGGCCGTGGTCGGCGTCGCAGCTCGGGTCGCCGCACGTGGCCGGCTCGAGGTCCACGCGGGAGACCGCGCCCCAGCCGATCACGAGCGTGAGCTCCTGCGCCGGCTGGCCGGGCACGTGCTTCTCGGGCAGCGGCACCACGTGGGTGAGCGCGACGGACGTCAGCTCGGCCAGCGGCACCGCCTCGGTCGTCGCGGACGCGGACGCCGACGGGTGCTCGGAGTCGGCCGGGTGGTCGTCGACGTGGGCGACCACCAGGCGCGTCGGGGTCAGGACCAGCACGGTGACGTGGCGGCGCACCTCGGCGGCGTCGAACGTCGTCTCGGGGTGGACCAGGTGAGCCACGACCTCCTCGTCGGCGAGGGCCACGTCGAGCACGTCGACGACGAGCTCCGGGTAGTAGCCGGCACGGTGGAGGTCATGGTGCAGGGCGGGAGCAGCAGCGGGCACCCGCCCATCCTCCCACCTCGGCGACCGTGTCCGGCGAGCGCGCACCCGGTCACACCCTCGACAGGCGACGGGTGGCGTCGGCCCGGTCCGCGCGCGAGACGGCCACGCGGGCGCCGAGCACGACCGCGCCGTGCTCCGAGACCACCACGGGGTTGAGCTCGAGCGAGCGCAGCTCGGGCAGGTCGTCGGCCAGCACCGCGATGCGCGCGATGACGTCCTCGAGGGCGGCGACGTCGAGCGCGGGCAGCCCGCGGTAGCCGAAGAGCCGGGGGGCCGCCCTCGCCGTGCGGATCAGCTCGGCCACGTCGACGTCCGTCAGGGGCGGGATGCCGTACGCGACGTCGCCCAGCAGGTCCGAGGCGTCGCCGGCGAGCCCGAAGCTGATGATCGGTCCGAACAGCGGGTCCTCCACGGACCGCACCACGCAGGCCGAGCCGTGCGGGGCCATCGCCTGCACCTCGAGCGGCTCGTCGCCGTCCGCGGCCTCGAGCCCCGCCGCGAGGGCGAGCACCTGGGCCACGTCGGCGCGCAGCTCGACCTCGTCGGCGACGTCGAGCCGCACGCCGCCGAGGTCGGCACGGTGCCGTAGGGCCGACGCCGTCGTCTTGAGCGCGACCGGCCAGCCGAGGCGCTCCGCGGCGGCCACGGCCTCGTCGGCGTCGCGCACCCGGAGCGACGGCAGCACGCTCAAGCCCACCGTCGCGAGCAGCTCCGCGGTCCGCTCGCTGTCGAGCTCGAGCGCCGCCTCGCCGGAACCCTCCGCGGCCAGCCAGCCGGCCACGAGCCGCCGCGCCGCGCGCGTCTGCGCGCCGGGAGGGTGCAGCGGTCGCCCGCGGTCCCCGGCGCGCCACTGCGCGTACCGCGCGGCGTGCCCGAGCGCCAGAGCCGCGTCCTCAGGCGTGCTGTAGGCCGGCACGGTCCAGGGCCGGCCGGCCTCGTCGGCCGCCGTGAGCTCGGGGGTGAGCCCGTGCAGGTCGTACATGCAGGCGACCGTGGTCCTCCCCGACCGGGCCGCGGCCTGCGCGACGGCCTCGTGCAGCACCGCGTCGGGTCCCCCGACGGTCGGGATCCGCACGACGACGACGACGTCGCTGTCCGGGTCGGCGTAGAGCTCGTCGACGGCCGCGCGGACGCGTTCGGGGTCGGCGTCCTCGGGCAGCAGCTGCACGTGCCCGCTGACCACCAGGCCGGCGGCCGCCGTCGCCTCGGCGACGAGCGCCGCCACCGACGCCGAGCTGGCCAGGATCGCGGTGCGTCGACCCGCGGGCAGGGGCTGGTGCGCGAGCACCTGCGCGACGTCGAGCATCTGGTGGGTGTTCTCCACGCGGACCACGCCGGACTGCCGCAGCACCTCGGCCAGCGTCCGGGGCGGCGCGTGGGTGGGCCGCACCGCGTGGCCCGGCGGCACCACCTGCCCGGACCGGCCAGCCGTCACCACGATCACGGGCTTGGTCAGGGACAGCCGCCGGGCGACGCGCGAGAACTTGCGCGGGTTGCCCAGCGACTCCAGGTACAGCCCGACCACGTCCGTGCCGTCGTCGTCGGCCCAGAACTGCATGAGGTCGTTGCCGGACACGTCCGCCCGGTGCCCGGCCGAGACGAACTGCGACAGGCCGATCCCCCGGCGCCCGACGGCCGCCAGCAGGGCCACCGCGAGCGGCGCGGACTGGCAGAACAGGCCGATCCGGCCGGGCGCGGGGGGCGTGTGCGCCAGCGAGGCGTTGAGCTGGAGGCCGCCCTCGCGAGTCGCGACGATCCCGTACGAGCCCGGTCCCACCAGCCGCATGCCCGCCCCGTGCGCCGCCCGGAGCAGCGCGCGCTGCCGGTCGAGCCCCTCGGGACCCTGCTCGGCGAAGCCCGAGGTGAGCATGACGACCCCCCGGACGCCCAGCCGGGCCAGGCCGCGCACCACGTCCGTGGCCTCGCCCGCGGGCACGGCGAGCACCGCCAGCTCGACCGGGGCGGGCACGTCGGCCAGCGTCAGGTGCGGGTCGGCGCCGGGTACCGCGACCGCGTGCACCACCACGGACGGGTCCCCCGCCCGCAGGTCGGCGAGCACCCGGGCGGCCAGCCGGCCCGCGAGCGTCTCCCCCTGGTCCGCGCCGGGACCGACCACCACGACCGACGCCGCGTGCAGGAGGTCGCGCATCGACCGGGCCTCCGCGCGGTGCTCCCGGTCCGCCATCACCGCGAGGGACCGGTCCGTGGGGTCGATGTCGAACCCCACCGCGACGATCCCGTCCTCGGTGACCTGGCGGACCACGTAGCCGGCGTCCCGGAACACGCTGATCATGCGGCCGTTCTGCGGCAGCACCTCGGCGACGAACCGCCGGACGCCCCGCTCGCGGGCCGCCGCCGCGAGGTGCTCGAGCAGCACCGACCCGAGCCCACGGCCCTGGTGGGCGTCGGCGATGTTGAAGGCCACCTCGGCCTCGTCGTCGTCGATGCGGTCGTAGCGCGCGACGCCGATGATCTGCTCGACGTCGTCGGGGTCCGCGCCGCTGGACACGGCGACCAGCGCGACGCGATCGGCGTGGTCGACGTTCACCAGCCGCTCGAGGTCGCGCTCGGGGAGCCGCTCGAGCGGGGCGAAGAACCGCAGGTAGGTCGAGCGCTCCGACTGGGCGACGTGGAACGCCTGCAGCGCGTCGGCGTCGGTGGGTCGCATCGGGCGCACGTGCGTCGTGGAGCCGTCGTGCAGCACGACGTCCGCCTCCCACGCGGACGGGTACGCGGGTACCGGTCGCGCGCGGTCGTCAGCCTCGACGTCTGCCATGTCGGCCACGGTAGTGCGGGCGACCGCCCACTGTGGCTTCGGGATCAGCGCGCCGCGGCCCGTCTGCCCCGCCGCACGGTCCACAATGGTCGCCGCACCGCAGTCCCGCCCCCGAGGAGCAGCACCCATGGCGCGTCGCCCCGCGACCCCCGACCTCCCGCCCGAGGACCTCGTCGAGCGCATCGTCGACATCGACGTCGCCGCCGAGATGGAGGGCTCGTTCCTCGAGTACGCCTACTCGGTCATCTACTCGCGCGCCCTGCCCGACGCCCGCGACGGCCTCAAGCCCGTGCAGCGCCGCATCCTCTTCCAGATGTCCGACATGGGCCTGCGCCCCGACCGCCCCTACGTGAAGTCGGCGCGCGTCGTCGGCGAGGTCATGGGCAAGCTGCACCCGCACGGCGACGCGGCGATCTACGACGCCATGGTCCGCCTGGCCCAGCCGTTCTCGCTGCGCCTGCCCCTGGTCGACGGCCACGGCAACTTCGGCTCGCTCGATGACGGCCCGGCCGCCCCGCGGTACACCGAGGCGCGCATGGCGCCCGCGGCGCTGGCCATGACCACGGGGCTCGACGAGGACGTCGTCGACTTCGTGCCCAACTACGACAACAAGCTCACCCAGCCCGAGGTCCTGCCCGCGGCGATCCCGAACCTGCTGGTCAACGGCGCGGCCGGCATCGCCGTCGGCATGGCGACCAACATGGCGCCGCACAACCTGGTCGAGGTCGTCGCCGCCGCCCGCCACCTGGTGCTGCACCCGGACGCCACGCTCGAGGACCTGCTGCGGTTCGTGCCCGGGCCCGACCTGCCGTCGGGCGGCAAGATCGTCGGGCTCGACGGCGTGCGCGAGGCGTACCGGACGGGCCGCGGCGCGTTCCGCACCCGGGCGACCGCGCGGATCGAGAACGTCACGGCGAAGCGCAAGGGCATCGTCATCACGGAGCTGCCCTACACGGTGGGCCCCGAGAAGGTCATCGAGAAGATCAAGGAGGGGGTGCAGAGCAAGAAGCTCTCGGGCATCTCCGACGCGGTCGACCTGACGGACCGCCAGCACGGCCTGCGCCTGGTCATCGAGATCAAGACCGGCTTCCACCCCGAGGCCGTGCTCGAGCAGCTCTATCGCTACACCCCGCTCGAGGACTCGTTCTCCATCAACAACGTCGCGCTGGTCGACGGCCAGCCCCGCACCCTCGGCCTGCGCGAGCTGCTCGTGGTCTGGGTCGAGCACCGGCTGGTCGTGGTGCGCCGCCGCTCCGAGTTCCGGCTGGCCAAGCGGCTCGAGCGCCTGCACCTGGTCGAGGGCCTGCTCGTCGCCATCCTCGACATCGACGAGGTCATCCAGGTCATCCGGACGTCCGACGACGCCGACACGGCCCGCGCCCGCCTGCGCAGCGTGTTCGACCTGTCCGAGCCCCAGGCCGAGTACATCCTCGAGCTGCGGCTGCGCCGGCTCACCCGGTTCTCCCGCATCGAGCTGGAGAAGGAGCAGCAGCAGCTGGCCGAGGAGATCGCGGAGCTGCGCGAGATCCTCGGGGATGACGCCCGCCTGCGCGCTCTCGTGTCGCAGGAGATGGCCGAGGTCGCCGCGACGTACGGCACGCCCCGCCGCACGATCCTGCTCGAGTCGGCCGGCGGCACGTCGGTCACCGGTGCCCCGGCGGCCCGCGGCACCGCCGCGCCCCTGGAGATCGCCGACACCCCGTGCTGGGTGCTGATGTCCGGCACCGGGCTGCTCGCGCGGACCGCCTCGGAGGAGCTGCCTGCCCGCGTCGAGGGTGCGCGCCGTGCCAAGCACGACGTGGTGTCGGCCGCGGTGCCCACCACGGCGCGCGCCGAGATCGGCGTGGTGACGTCGCAGGGCCGCGTGGTGCGCGTCTCGGTGCTGGACCTGCCGGGGCTCCCCCCGACCGACGGCGCCCCGTCCCTGTCCGGCGGCGTGCCGCTCGGCGAGGTGGTGACGCTGCTGCCGCGCGAGCGCGTGGTGGGTCTGACCTCGCTCGCGGCGGACGCCCCGACCCTCGCCCTCGCCACCGTGCAGGGGACGATCAAGCGCGTGACCTCAGGCGACGTCCCCGGCAACCGCGACGCCTGGGAGGCGATCTCGCTGAAGGACGGCGACGAGGTGGTCGGCGTCGCCGCCGTGGCCGACTCCGACGAGCTGGTGCTCGTGGCCTCCGACGCCTCGCTGCTGCACTTCCCGGCCTCCGCGGTGCGACCGCAGGGCCGCGCCGCGGGCGGCATGGCCGGCATCAAGCTCGCTGCTGGCCAGCGGGTGGTCGCGTTCGGCGCGGTCCGCGCCGACCAGGTGGCCGGCGCCGTCGTCGTGACCGTCGCCGGCGCCTCGGGCGCGCTGCCCGGCACGCAGGCCGGCTCCGCCAAGGTCACTCCGTTCGAGGCCTACCCGGGCAAGGGGCGCGCGACGGGCGGGGTCCGGGCGCACCGGTTCCTGCGCAACGAGGACGCGCTCATCCTCGCGTGGGTGGGTGCCGCCCCCGCGTGGGCGACCGGCTCGGCCGGCCAGCCGGTCGACCTGCCGCCGCTCGACCCTCGTCGGGACATGTCCGGCACCGCCCTGACGGCGCCGGTCCACGCGATCGGCTGACTCAGACCAGCGCCACCACGTTGTCGGGGACCGGGGGACGCTGGGCGGGCGCGCGGACCGGTCGCAGCTGGGGCGCGCGACGCTCGGTGGCGTTGCGGACCACCACCGCCGACGCCAGCAGACCCTGGCCGACGACGTACGTCAGCATCACCCAGAAGCCCTGGCCGGCGAGGTCCCACGACGGCACGAACGCGTCGAGGGCGATGAGGCTGTCGCTCACCAGGAACACCGCGCCGCCGACGGCCGCGAGCCGGCCGAGCCCCGTGGCCAGCACCGCCATCGCCGTCAGCACGCCCCCGTACACGGCCACGGGTACCAGCAGGGCGCCCGCGCCCGGCGCGCACACGGCGACCAGCCCGACGAGCACCGCGGCGTACGGCAGCAGCAGCACCGGGCGGCGCCGGAGCACCGAGCGCCCGGCGTGCGGGGCGAACGCCACGACGTAGGCCACCTGCGCGAGCAGGAAGAAGCCGACCATCACCAGGAAGGACGCGTCGTCGCCGACCAGCGACGGGACCAGGTCGCCCAGCCACGAGAACCCGAGCGCCACCAGCACCCACGTCACCAGGTGCCCACGCGGCCACCGGGTGGCGGACGCCACGACCGCGGCGAGCACCGGCATGAGGAGCCACTGGCTCACCCGCGCGAGGTCCTCGGCCCCGGTCGCCTCCGCCGTGAGCTGCACGACGACCACAGCGACGAAGACCGCGACCCACGTGCGCGCGGCGATGGACAGCGAACGTCCCACGGCGACCTCCTCGAGGCCGGACGACGTCGTCCGGCGACAGAAACGGCCGGACCTCGTCGTCCCGCCGCGCCGATGCTAACCCGCGCGGGGGCGGCCGCGAGGACGGTTCGCCGCGCGGCTCAGAGCTCGATCGAGAACAGCGTCGAGCTGTGGAACACCGCGTAGCCCAGACCTTCGTACAGGCGGTGCGCGCCGGACTGGTTCGCGGTGTCGACGCCCAGCTCGGCCATGTCCATCCCGTCTGCCCGGTAGGCGGCCATCACCGTCGCCAGCAGCGCGGGCGCCAGGCGACGGCCCCGCCACGCGCGCCGGACGCCGAGCAGGTCGGTGTACCCCGCCTTGTAGCCGATGACGGGCCAGTCGTGCTCGAACCGGCCCGACATCAGGTACCCGGCCACCTCGCCCGTGGCGTCGTCGACGGCGACGAAGCTCCAGGTCGGGGCGAACATGCTGCGCCCCTGCGACCAGTCCTCGGCCGTGCGCGGCTCGCTCCCCCAGTGGTCGGCGAAGGCCTCGTTGTGGGCCAGGCGCACCTGCTCGTCCAGGTCCGGGCGCCAGGGCACGATGCTCAGACCGGCCGGCACGTCGATCGCGGGTAGCTCGACGTCCAGGGGTCGCCGCATCTCGGCGTAGTACCGCGCCGGCGTGAAGCCGCCGGCGCGGAGCAGCCGGACCGTGGCCTCGGCGTTGTCGTCCGTGAACGCCGCGAGCCGGGCGGGCAGGTCCTTGCCGGACGCGGCGAGCAGCTGGCGCCCGCGCGCCTCCTCCCACGCCAGCAGCTGCCGCCCGATCCCCCGCCCGCGCCACTGCGGGTCGACGGCGCCGTCGAGGAAGGCTCGCACCACCCGGGCGTCGCCCGGCGGCTGGTTCACCCGCGCGTACGCCCGGATCACGCCGTCGGCGTCGACACCGGCCAGCGTGTCGCGGGCGTGGTCCTTCCAGGCGCCGTCGAACTCCTCGTCGATCTCCTCCTGCGACATCCGGTAGGGCGCGCCGTCGGCCTCCTCGACCGCGGTCACCAGCCGGGTGAGCGCCGGCACGTCCTCGCGGGTGAGCGGACGCCAGTCGAGGCCGGGCGTCCTGGTGGGCATCGGGAGCTCGGCGGGCGCGGCGGCGCGTTCGGCGATGGGCGCGAGGTCGGTGGCGGTCACGACGACCACCCTCCCCGGCGCCGCCCGGTCACGGCAACCGAAAAGGCGGCACGATGATCGCGTGCCGCCGCCACCCGCCCGCCTGGTGCTCATCTGCGGCCTGCCCGCCTCGGGCAAGTCCACGCTCGCACGACGGCTGGCCGCGCAGCTGCCCGCGATCCGGCTGGACAAGGACGCGTGGGTGACGCGGCTCGGCGGCGACGTGTGGGACCCCGAGCTCCGGGACCGCGTCGAGGGGCTGCTGTGGGACCTCACGCAGGAGCTGCTCGGCCTCGGGCAGAGCGTCATCCTCGAGTGGGGTCACTGGGCACGGGCCGAGCGGGACCAGAAGCGGCTCGGGGCGCGCGCCCTCGGGGTCGCGGTGGAGCTGCACTACGTCTCCGCACCGGTGGACGAGCTCGTCCGGCGGTCCGAGCGGCGCACCGCGACGGGCGAGTGGACGGCCGCGCCGATCACGCGCGAGCACTTCGACACGTGGGCGCCGCTCTTCCAGCCGCCCGACGAGGAGGAGCTGCGGCTGTTCGACGACCCCCTGCTCTAGCCCGGGCTCAGGCGTCGATGCGGCTGCGGTCCAGGCCGTCGGCGCCCGCGACGATGAAGTCCTTGCGCGGCGCCACGTCCGAGCCCATGAGCAGCTCGAAGACCTCCTCGGCCCGCTGGGCGCCCTCGACGGTCACCCGGCGCAGCGTGCGCTGGCGCGGGTCCATGGTCGTCTCGGCCAGCTGGTCGGCGTCCATCTCCCCCAGGCCCTTGTAGCGCTGGATGTCGTCCTTGTAGCGCTTGCCGGCGCGGTCGAGCTTCTTCAGCGTGGCCGCGAGCTCGGCCTCGGAGTAGGTGTAGACGTACTCGTTCTTGCGGCCGCCACCGCCGATGACCTCGATGCGGTGCAGCGGCGGCACGGCGGCGTAGACGCGCCCGGCCTCGACCAGCGGGCGCATGTACCGGAACAGCAGCGTGAGCAGCAGGGTCCGGATGTGCGCGCCGTCGACGTCAGCATCCGTCATCAGCACGATCTTCCCGTAGCGCGCGGCCTCGAGGTCGAACGAGCGGCCCGACCCGGCGCCGACCACCTGGATGATCGCCGCGCACTCGGCGTTCTTGAGCATGTCCGTGATGGACGCCTTCTGGACGTTGAGGATCTTGCCGCGGATGGGCAGCAGCGCCTGGAAGTCCGAGCTGCGCGCGAGCTTGGCCGTGCCCAGCGCGCTGTCGCCCTCGACGATGAACAGCTCGCTGCGCTCGACGTCGTCGCTGCGGCAGTCGGCCAGCTTGGCGGGCAGCGACGAGGTCTCCAGCGCGTTCTTGCGGCGCGAGATCTCCTTCTGCTTGCGCGCCGAGAGCCGCGCGCGCATCTCGCCCACGACCTTGTCGAGCAGCAGGGAGGACTGCGCCTTGTGGTCGCGCTTGGGCGACACGAAGATCGCGCCGAGCTCGGTGTCCAGCACCTTGGCGACGATGGCGCGGACCGGTCCGGTGCCCAGCACCTCCTTGGTCTGGCCCTCGAACTGCGGCTCGGCCAGCCGGACGGTGACCACCGCGGTCATGCCGGCGAGGACGTCCTCCTTCTCGATGCGCTCCGAGGTGTCGCGCGCCGAGATCTTGAGCCGCCGCGCGTTGGCGTCGACCGCCTTGCGCATCGTGCGCAGCAGCCCGGCCTCGAACCCGGCCAGGTGCGTGCCGCCCTTGGGCGTCGAGATGATGTTGACGAAGCTGCGGACCTCGGTGTCGTACCCCGTGCCCCAGCGCAGCGCGATGTCGACGTCGCAGGTGCGCGACACCTCCTGCGCCGTCATGTGGCCGCGGTCGTCGAGCACCGGGACCGTCTCGGTGAACGAGCCCGTGCCGGTGAGGTGCCACGTGTCGGTCACCGCGGTGTCGGGCGCCAGGTGGTCGACGAAGTCCAGGACGCCGCCGCTGTGCAGGAACGTCTCCTCGTGCGGGCCGTCCGCGCCCGGCGTGCCGGGGATCCCGCGCTCGTCGCGCACCGCCAGGGTGAGCCCGGGCACCAGGAAGCTGGTCTGCCGCGCACGCGTGACCAGCTCGTCGTAGGCGAAGACGGCCGTCTTGGGGAAGATCTGCGGGTCGGCCCAGTACCGGACTCGCGTGCCGGTGCGCGCCCGCGCGACCTTGCCGCCGATGGCCAGCTCGGAGCCGGAGACGAACGGCTCGAAGGGGTTGTCCGGGCTGAGGCCGCCGCGGTCGTCGAACGTGCCCGGCTCGCCGCGGTGGAACGTCATGCGGTGCGTGCGGCCGCCGCGGTCGACCTCGACGTCCAGCCGAGCCGACAGCGCGTTGACCACCGAGGCGCCGACCCCGTGCAGCCCACCCGACGCCCCGTACGAGCCCCCGCCGAACTTGCCGCCGGCGTGCAGCTTGGTGAACACGACCTCGACGCCCGTCAGGCCCGTCTTGGGCTCGATGTCCACCGGGATGCCGCGGCCGTTGTCGCGCACCTCCACCGAGGAGTCGGCGTGCAGGATGATCTCGATCCGGTCGCCGTGCCCGCCCAGCGCCTCGTCCACCGAGTTGTCGATGATCTCCCACAGGCAGTGCATGAGCCCGCGGCTGTCGGTGGTGCCGATGTACATGCCGGGGCGCTTGCGGACCGCCTCGAGCCCTTCCAGCACGGACAGGTGCCGGGCGGTGTAGCCGGACTGCGAGGAGGTCGTCGTCACGGGCCGATGGTAGTCGCCGGTGCCCACAGCCTCACGGCACCATGCCGCCGGCAACGGCCGTGTTGCGGGCTGGTTACAGTCCACTACGCGGTGAGCGAACCACCCGCCCCGGGTGCCATCGATCCGCGAGCGGGATGGTTCTATGTATTCGTGACCGGGACCATGACGCATCCACTGACCGCGGCCGACCGCTGCGACCGCTGCGGCGCACAGGCCTATGTCCGAGTTGTCCTCCCCGTGGGAGAGCTGCTCTTCTGCGCGCACCACGCGCGCGAGCACGCGCCGAAGTTCGCCGAGCTGGCGACGCACGTGCAGGACGAGACCGACCGCCTGCTGGCCGAGCACGGAGCCGGAGCCGGCGCCGCGAGCTGACGCAGCTCACCCCGACCTGACGACGCGAGGCCCGGACCTGATGGTCCGGGCCTCGTGGTCTGTCTGCGCCCTCCGACGTCAGGCGAGCACGTCCGTCCAGGCGTGCACCCGGTAGCTCCGGACGACGCCGTGCACGACGAACGGGTCGGTCGCCGCGAACTCCTCCGCCGCCTCGCGGGTGGTCAGCACACACATCGAGCCGTTCACCTCGGGCTGCTCGAACGTCCCGATGGCCACCAGCAGCCCCCGCGCGGCGTAGTCCTCGTAGTGCTCCGAGTGGGCCGCCATGTGCACGGGCGCCAGCGCGAGCACGTCGGGCCCGGACTCATAGAGCACGACGTACTTGACCTGGCTCACTCCGCGCCCGCCTCGACGTGGGCGACGAGGCGGTCGAAGATCATGCCCCAGCCGCGCACGTACGACCCGCCGCGGTAGCCCTCGGGCAGCGCGCAGGCCCCGCCCAGCTGCTCCTCGGTCATGCGCTCCCAGCCGCGGTGCTCCACCGAGACCCGCGTGAGCGCCGCGCCGAGCGGACGGAAGGTCAGCTCGACCTCCGTCGGCTCGGGGGTGAGCAGCCACGACATGGTGAACCCGTGCGGCGGGTCCCACGCGACCAGCTCGCCCCAGACCCGGGTGGTGCCGTCGTCCCAGGTCTCGACGACGCTCCCGCCGAGCCGGCCGTCCATGCTCACGTCGCGGACGCGGTCGCCGCCCGACGAGAACGGCTCGACCGGCCACCAGACGCCGATCTCCCGCACGAAGACGTCGAAGGTCCGGTGCACGTCGGCGCGGACGGTCGTGGCCTGGTGCACCGGCGGGGCGGCCAGCGCGAGCTCAGGCCGTCGCACGGTCGTCCCTCTCGGTGCCGTCCGCGTCGAGCACCCCGACCTCGACCTCGACCAGCCGCCGGGCCGCGTCGAGCGAGGCCGCCCACGTCTGGTCGAGGTAGGCGCGCAACCCCGCGAGCCCCTCGGGTCGCGAGCGGTAGAAGTTCCGCGTGCCCTCGGTCCGCCTCGTCACCAGCCCCGCGTCCTCGAGCACCTTGAGGTGCTGGCTCACCGCGCTGCGCGTCACGTCGAACTCCTCGGCCAGCCGGCCGACGGGCACCTCGTCGCGCGCGAGCAGCGTGAGGATCTGGCGGCGCCGCGGCTCCGCGAGAGC
Organism: Cellulomonas sp. ICMP 17802; assembly: GCF_041295535.1. NCBI lineage: Bacteria > Bacillati > Actinomycetota > Actinomycetes > Micrococcales > Cellulomonadaceae > Cellulomonas > Cellulomonas sp. ICMP 17802. The sequence continues at coordinate 71,232 of NZ_JBGFQZ010000006.1, forward strand.
CTTGAGCACGGTGTCGGTCTGGCTCACGCCCACAGTCCTACCGCATGCCCGTCGGGGTCGGCGAGGATCGCGACGCTGCCGTTCTCGCCGGGCAGCTTCATGGGCTCCAGCAGGGTGGATCCTCCGAGCTCGGCCGCCTTGGTCAGAGTCGCGGCGAGGTCGTCCACCCGGACGTACAGCAGGATGCCCGGCGGGAGGCCGTCGGGGTCCGCGGCGCCGATCCCGCCCCCGATCGTCTCGGCCGGCGCTCCCGTCTCGATGAGGTTGTACCCGCCGAGCTCCGGGGGCGCCTCGCTGCTCCAGTCGAAGAGCTTGGTGTAGAAGTCGCGTGCTCGGTCCGGGTTCGTGCTGGTGATCTCGAACCACATGACGGCGTTGCCCATGTCCCACCTCCGGTCGGTGCGCTGATCGGTCTATCGTCAGCCTTCACTAACCGTTAGTCAACACTGACGGTGTCAGCAGGTCGCGAGCATCGTGCCGAGCGCGTCGAGCTCGGCCGCGGTGACGGTCAGCGCCCCGGCCTTCTTGATCCTGGTCCAGGCGGTGGCGTACGCGCACCACTCGCCGACCGCGGGCGGCTTCCACTCGTCGGGGCCGCGAGACCCCTTCGACTGGTTCAGGGCGTCCTCCACCGCGACGAGCGCGTCCGGGTCGGACAGGTTGTTGGCGTATGCCTGCTTCTGCGCCGCGTCCCAGGTCCAGGCGCCCGAGTCGTGCGCGTTCTTCAGCGGGACCAGGTGGTCGATGTCCAGGTCAGAGGCCTGCGTCCAGGTCACACCCGTGTACGGGTCGATCCAGGTGCCCGAGACGACGACGCATCCGGCGGGGTCGAGGACGACCGGGGTGATCGACTCGGCGATCAGCACCTCGGCCCGGGTGTCCTGGCAGTCGCCGTCGGCGTCGACCCAGTGCCGCCACGTGGCGCGGTCGTAGGCCACCGCGGGCTCGCCCGCCGGGCGGACCTGCAGCCCGGCCGGCTCCCCCGTGGGCGTGGGCGAGCCGTCGGTGAAGTACCCGAGCACGTCGATCAGCACGTGAGTGCTGGTGGGCGTGTACAGCGTCACCCGCCCGCCCGAGCCCAGCGTGCCGAGCGCGGCGTTGGCGATGGTCTGACCCGCACCCGTGAAGTTGACGCTCGACGAGCTCCCCGGTGTTCCCTGCTGCTCGGGGAAGAGCTGCAGGTAGCCCGCCGCCGCCGTCTGGGTCGCGGTGGCATTCACGAACACCGCCGACACGCCGGTCGACGGCACCCCGACCCGTCCCAGCGGAGCGACCGCGGTCTGCGACCCGGCCGCGAGGGCGGCGCCCTGGCGGCTGTCGACGAGCCGTCCCGGCGTGACCGGCACGAACAGGCCGGCGGAGCTCGACTGCGCGGCGTCGTCGGTGAAGTACCCGACGACGTCCACGACGACGTGCGCGCCGCTCGAGGTGTAGAAGGAGACCTTCCCGTCCACGCCGACGGGGACGATCACCAGGTTGGCGACCGTCTGCCCGGCGCCGGTGAGGTTGATGTTCGACGTCGTGCCGAGCGCGGTGGCGCCGCCCGTCGGCACCACCTGCACGAAGCCCGCCGACCGCGACTGGGTGGCCGTCACCGTCATGGCGACCGACGAGACGCCGCTGGCCGGCACGCCACCGCGGCCGGTGAGCCCGACGGTGAGCGACTCGCCCGCGGCCGGCATCGGGTGCGGGTCGAAGGGCGGCGGACCCGGCGGGGGCGGCGGGGGCTGAGGGGTCGACGGATGGCCGGGCAGTGCCTGGCACGGGATCAGGTCGTTGTCGCCGTCCAGCCGGGCGACGTCGCCGTAGTACGGGTAGTACGTCCAGAACCAGGAGTTGGCGTCCGCCCAGGTGCCGAAGTCGCCGCAGTTGCGGACGTCCCCGGGGTTCGCGGGTGCGGTCGGCCCGCTCGGCGGTGTCAGCGCGGGCAGGCCCGTGCGGTCGCGGGAGTCCACCACCCGGGTGGGGCTGAGCGCCTGGTAGCGCCCGCCGGTGCTCTGCGGCGCAGCCGCGAAGTACCCCGAGACGTCGGCCACGAGGTCGCCGCCGGCCACGTCGTACAGCGTCACCCGGCCACCGTCGCCGACGGGGACGGTCACCAGGTTCGACGCCGTCTGACCGGCGTAGAAGACGTTGATGTTCGACGAGGCGCCCGGGGTTCCCGCGCCCGTCGGGATCACCTGGACGTACCCGAGCTGGCGCGGGTTCGTCACGACCACGTTGAGCGCGACCGCGGTCACCCCCGTCGCCGGGACACCCCCACGTCCGGTCACCTGCAGCTCGACCAGTGCTCCGGCAGCCGGTCGCGCGAGAGGCGCGCCCACGCCGGTGCGGGTGTCGAGCACCCGGGTGGGCGCGAGGGGTACGTACCGGCTCAGCGCGGCGGGGTCGGCGGCCTCTGCGGTCGTGGGGATCGCCGCGGATCCCACGACGAGCAGGAGCGCGAGGATCGCTGCGCGGGCGACGAGTCGGGTCCGTCCGGGGTGGTGCATCGTCGTGCTCCTGGCATCGAGGCGGGATCGGCCGCCCAGCTCGGCAGGATCGAGAGCCCGCAGGACGCCACGCGCACCCTAGATGCGCGCGTCGACGCGGTCGCCGGACGATTCACGCACTTCGGATGTGATCCCGGACACAGCGATGCCCCGCACGCCTGAGGCGGTGCGGGGCATCGTCGGTCCGGACTCAGTCCAGGTAGTCGCGCAGCACCTGGGACCGCGACGGGTGGCGCAGCTTCGACATGGTCTTCGACTCGATCTGGCGGATCCGCTCGCGCGTGACGCCGTAGACCTTGCCGATCTCGTCTAGGGTCTTCGGCTGGCCGTCGGTCAGGCCGAAGCGCATCGAGACCACGCCCGCCTCGCGCTCGGAGAGGGTGTCGAGCACCTGGTGCAGCTGCTCCTGCAGGAGCGTGAAGCTCACGGCGTCCGCGGGGACGACCGCCTCGGAGTCCTCGATGAGGTCTCCGAACTCGCTGTCGCCGTCCTCACCGAGCGGCGTGTGCAGCGAGATGGGCTCGCGGCCGTACTTCTGGACCTCGACCACCTTCTCGGGGGTCATGTCGAGCTCCTTGGCGAGCTCCTCGGGCGTGGGCTCGCGGCCCAGGTCCTGGAGCATCTGCCGCTGGACGCGGGCGAGCTTGTTGATGACCTCGACCATGTGCACCGGGATGCGGATGGTGCGGGCCTGGTCGGCCATGGCGCGGGTGATGGCCTGGCGGATCCACCACGTCGCGTACGTCGAGAACTTGTAGCCCTTGGTGTAGTCGAACTTCTCGACCGCGCGGATCAGACCGAGGTTGCCCTCCTGGATCAGGTCCAGGAACAGCATGCCGCGGCCGGTGTAGCGCTTGGCCAGGGAGACGACGAGGCGCAGGTTGGCCTCGAGCAGGTGGTTCTTGGCCCGGCGACCGTCGTTCGCGATCCACTCGAGCTCGCGCTTGATCTTGGGCTCCATCGTGATGCCCGCGTTCAGCCGCTCCTCGGCGAACAGGCCGGCCTCGATCCGCTTGGCGAGGTCCACCTCCTGCTCGGCGTTCAGCAGCGCGACCTTGCCGATCTGCTTGAGGTAGTCCTTGACGGGGTCAGCGGTGGCGCCGGCCGTGACGACCTGCTGCGCGGGAGCGTCGTCGTCGTCCGCGTCGGAGTAGACGAAGCCGCTGTCCTCGCTCTCGTCCTCCTTGGCCGCCGGCTTCTTCTCGTCGCCGTCCTCGGAGTCCTCGTCGTCGGAGTCGGTGGCGTCCTCGACGACCTCGACTACGTCGACCGCCTCGACGACGACCTCCTCGATGGCCTCGAGATCGATCTCCTCGCCCTCGACGACCTCGTCCTCGGCGGGCTCGGCCGCGGCGTCACCCTTCGCCGCGGCGGGCGCGGCCTTCTTGGCGGCGGCGGTCTTCGCCGCTGCCGGCTTGGCGGCCGCCGTCTTGGCGGCGGTCGTCTTGGTGGCCGCCGCGCGGGCGGTGGCCGGCTTGGCCGCGGGAGCGGCCTCGTCGTCGGACGGCAGGACGGCCTTGGTCGACGGGCGCGCCTTGGCACTGGTCGCCGCGACTGCGCGAGCAGCGACGACGGGCTCGTTCACGCCGATGCCGGCGGTCGCGAGGCCACGGACGACGGCGCGAAGACGCTTGGCGTCCTGGACGTCCGCCTGCTCGCACGCGGTGCGCAGCTCCTCGGCGCCCACGGTGCCGTGGGTGCGCCCGCGCAGGACCAGGTCCTGGAGGGCAGGGTGCTCGAACTCACGCGGAAGAGCGGGATGCGGGGTCTGGGACGACACGAACGACCTTTCGGCAGCGCGACACCCGGAACGGGGCCGGGAGGTAGATAGACATTGTACCGACCGCAGGGGCCGCTCGGCGCGATCACGGGCACGACGACACGGCCGTCAGGGACGGCTCCGGGGGGATACCCGTGCTCAACGAACGGGACCGGCCAGAGATTCCCAGCCCCGCCGGGCCGGACCACGGTCCGCGAGGAGAACCCCCGGCCGGACCCTCAGACCGGACCCGGCTTGACGGTGAGCACCGGGCAGGGGGCGTCGAACAGCACCCGCTGGGCGTTCGCGCCGAGGATGAGCTTGCCTACCGGGCTGCGTCGGCGCAGGCCGAGGACCACGAGCTGGGCGCCCACCTCCTCCGCGGTCGCGATGAGGTCGTCCGCGACGTCGCCGCCGCTGAGCAGCCGCACCTCGTGGTCGACGCCCGCCGCCGCCAGGTCCGACCGGACCCGGTCCAGCTCCGCCTCGACCGCGTTGCGCTGCTCCTCCGGCTCGTCCGGTCGCGCGCTGACCACGACCACGACCCCCGTGCCGCGCTGGCGCGCCTCCTCGATCGCCGCTCCGAGAGCCGCCCGACCTTCCGGAGTGGCCAGATAGCCGACCACGATGCCCATCGGTCCTCCCCTCGTCCCGCGGCAACTCCGCCGTGACCGTGACGCTACCGGAGGCTGAGGGTCGCCACGAGCGCACCGCGTGCGATCTCGCCGCAGGTCAGTCCGGGTGCCGGACCCAACCCGGCGGGATCGCCGCCCGCAGCGCGTCGTCGAGCAGCCCGGCGAGCCGGTAGTCGGGCTGCGCGTCGAGCGCTCCGTCGAGCAGGACCCGGGCCCGTGCACCGTCGCCCTGCCACCACGCGAGCACCGCGAGCAGGGTCAGGGCCGGCGCCTGCGCGCCCGCCCGGCCGCGCGCGACCACGGCCTCGAGCACCGCCTCGTGCAGGCCGGTGGCCCGAGCGGGAGGGACGACACCCCGGTGCGGGTCGATGATCATGGCCATCGCACCCTCGAGGGCGGCGTCCAGCCCCTCGGCCGAGCCCCGGACGCACCGCTCGGGCAGGTCACCGGTGCCGGGCACCAGCGCGACCAGCACGCCGTCCCGCACCGCCTTGTCGGCCAGGCCCACCTCGAGCCGGCCCCACGGAGAGCCACCCGAACCGGGCCCCTCGGCGGCGACGAGGGCCACCGCGGCACGCCACGCGGCGATCGACTCCAGGCGCCACCGCCCGAGCGCGTCCGGCCCCGCCACCAGGGCGTCCTGCCACCGGCGCTCCCACCGGCGCCGGACGCGGGCGACCGACCGCCGGACCTCCCCGACCTCCGGGCGGATCCGCGCGAGGTCCTCGCGCGAGTCGGCGACCGCCGAGCCCGCGAGCACGAGCGTCGCCCCGACCTGCGTCGCGTCGAGGTCACGCAGCGGCCGGCCACCCGGCGGACAGCAGTCGTCGGTGCAGTCGAGCGCGAGGTAGCCGTCGGCCGTGACCACCCAGACCAGCACGTCGCCGAGGGGCTGCGCCGCGGCCTCGCGGAAGTGCCGGGCGGCCTGGTGCGCCGGGCCGTCCTCGCCGCGGGGGTCGCGCTCGGTGTAGAGGACGAGGATGGCGCGCCGCGCCGTGTCCCGGTCGAGCAGCGAGACGAGCGACCGCGCCAGGGTCGGGCCGTCGGTCGGGTCGGCCAGGTGCGGGAGGTCCACCCGGACGACGAGCCCGACGGCGCCGCGCGGTGTGCGCAGGCTGACGGCGACGGCGCTGTCCCGCGGGCGGAAGCCGAGCCGGTGCGGGACGAGCGCAAGGATCTCCCGGGGCTCGTTCACCCGGAGCGTGGTGGTCTGCATGGCGCCACCCCACCCGACCGTGGTGCTCCCCCGGTGGGTCACCGACAGATCTGTGCAGGCGCCGCCCGACGCCGGGGCATGTGGGCGGCTCGACACCGGGGTCGGGCGGCTAACCTGTCCCGATGTCCAGCCACACCGCCGCCTTCGCGCGCGCCCGATCCGGCCTCGCCGCCGTCGTCGTGACGCTCGCGGTCGCCGTGTCGGCCGCCGGGTGCTCGACCAGCAGCCCCGGCCGGGAGGCCCCCACGAGCAGCGCCGTCGCGCTCGGCACGCCCGCGCCCGCTCCGTCGGAGACGCTGCTCACCGAGGGCGCGGACTCGTCGCACTCGGCGGTCGGCCAGGTAGCCGACGGCTTCCCCACGGCGCTGGTGCCCGTCCCGGACGGCGCCGAGGTGCTCGTCTCGTCGGCCGAGCCGGTCGACGGCACCGACCTCACGGAGATCAGCCTCAACCTGCGCACGGCCCAGGACGCGGCGGGCCTGCTCGCCGCGGTCCGGGCACCGCTGCTCGCGGCCGGCTTCACGGAGGGCACGCCTCCGGCAGCCGAGCCCGGCCTGGCGGCGCAGTCGACGTTCTCCCGCGGCGACGGCTCGGAGCTGCTCGTCGTCGGCATCCTCGACCGCGCCGACGAGCGCACGCTCACCCTGGGCGGGCGGGTGCGCACCCCGGCGCCGTAGGCTGCCCGCGTGAGTGCAGCGACCCCCACCCTCGTCGACGTCGAGGACGTCCGACCCCGCATCGACGAGCTGCTGACCAGCCACGTTGCCCAGCTGCGCACCGTGCTGGCCGCGGCGAGCGAGGACGCGGACGTGCTGGCCGACGCGGTGGCGCAGATCCTCACCGGCGGCAAGCGCCTGCGCGCCGCCTTCTGCTACTGGTCCTGGCGCGCGCACGGCGGCGTGGCGGGCACGGCCGAGGCCGCCGCGGTGCTGCGGGTGGGCGCGGCGCTGGAGCTGTTCCAGGCCGCGGCGCTGTTCCACGACGACGTGATGGACGACTCCGACACCCGACGCGGGTTCCCGGCGGCGCACCGCGCCTTCGCGGGGCTGCACGCCCAGCACGGGCTCACCGGCGACGCCGAGCGCTTCGGCATGTCCGCCGCGATCCTGCTGGGCGACCTCACGCTGATCGCGAGCGAGCAGGAGTTCGCCGGGGCCCTCGCCCTGCAGCCGGTCCAGCGTGCCGAGCGGGCGCGCGCGGTCTTCGACCTCATGCGGACCGAGGTCACGGTCGGGCAGTACCTCGACGTCCTGGCGCAGGCCCTGCCGTGGGGCGACGACCCGGCGCGCGACGAGACGCGCGCCCGCGAGGTCATCCGCGCCAAGGCCGCCCGCTACAGCGTGGAGCACCCGATCGTGCTCGGCGCGGCGCTCGCGGACGCGGACGAGCGCGAGCTCGAGGCCTGCCGTCGGCTCGGCCTGCCCCTGGGCGAGGCGTTCCAGCTGCGCGACGACCTGCTCGGCGTGTTCGGCGACCCGCAGACCACGGGCAAGCCCGCGGGCGACGACCTGCGCGAGGGCAAGCGCACCGTGCTGACCGCGCGCGCGGTGGCCCGCGCCCGGGCCGTCGGCGACGACGCCACCGTGCAGCTGCTGCGCGACCGGCTCGGCGACCGCTCGCTGTCCGACGCCGACGTCGCCCGGCTGGCCGCCGCGATCGGGTCGACAGGCGCTCCCGACGACGTCGAGACGCTCATCGACGACCTCGCCGGCCGCGCCTTCGCGCTCATGGACGGCCGGCCGTGGACCGAGCCCGCGCGCACCCAGCTGGTCGGCCTGGCGCACGCGGCCGTCGACCGGCGCGCCTGACGACGCTCAGAGCTCGGCGGCCGCCCGCCGTCGGATCTCGGTCTTGCGGCCGGCCCGCAGCGCGTCGATGGGCGTGCCCGGCAGGGAGTCGTCCGGCGTGAAGAGCCACTCGATCGCGGCCTCGTCCGAGAACCCGGCGTCCGACAGCACGGTCAACGTGCCCTGCAGCGAGGCGAGCACCGTCCACGGCTGGTCGGCGTCGGGCTGCGTGGGCTGAGCGGGATTGGCCAGGTGGCCGGGCACCAGGAACGCCGCCGGGACGGAGAAGACCCGGGGGTCGCCGCGCCGGACGCCGACCAGCTTGCGCTCCTGCACGATCCGGCGGACCTTCGACGCGTCGAGGCCGATCCGGTCGGCCACGTCAGGGACGGTGAGCCACTCGTCGACCAGGCGGTCGAGGGCATCTGAGGAATCGTTCACCCGACAAGAGTACGCATCCGGGAATTACACCGGCGCAATTCCCCCGCGCGCTTTCCCCACTCTCGGTATTCGGATACGTTCGCATTCTGTCACTCCAGTCACACAGGCAACATCCGTTCACTTTCGCACCATGAGGTAGGTCCCATGTCCCAGCACGCCACCGCCCGCTCCGACGGGTTGCGCCGCGTCGCCTCCGGGACCGGCGCCACTCTCGCTCTGGCCGCCGTCGCCGTGACCGCGACCGGGGGCGCCGCCCAGGCCGACGACGCCTACACGGTCCGCGGCGGCGACACGGTCAGCCACATCGCGGCCCGCAGCGGCACGACCGTCGCCGCGATCACGCGCGCCAACGCGCTGGCCGACGCCTCGCGCATCCGCATCGGCCAGGTGCTCACCATCCCCACGGGCTCGTCCGCGGCACCCGCGCCCGCTGCGCCGGCACCCGTCGCCGCCACCTACACGGTCGCCGCGGGCGACACGGTCAGCCACATCGCGGCGCGGCTCGGCACCTCGGTGGCGGCGATCGTCTCCGCCAACGGCCTCGACTCCCGGGCGTTCATCCGCATCGGCCAGACCCTGACCATCCCCGGGGTCGCGGGAGCCGCCACCTCCGCCCCGGCGCCGGCCGCACCCGCGCAGTCCAGCGGGTCGGTCGCGTACACGGTGCGGTCCGGGGACACGGTCACCGCCATCGCCGCCAAGAACGGCACCACCGTGGCCGCGATCGTGGCCGCCAACGGCCTGGACTCGCGCGCCCGCATCCGGATCGGCCAGACGCTCACGGTCCCCGTGCCCGTCGCCGCGCCGGCCTCCGTCGGCAGCACGTTCGCGGGCCGCACCTACGCGGACTCCGTGGTCGCCGCGGCGAACGCCAACCTGGCGACGCTGCGCGCGTCGGCGGTCCCGTCAAAGGCCCAGATGCAGGCCACGGTCGCCGCGACGGCACGCGCGATGGGGGTCGACCCCGCGCTCGCGCAGGCCGTGGCGTTCCAGGAGTCCGGGTTCAACCACGCCGTCGTCTCCCCGGCCAACGCCATCGGCACCATGCAGGTCATCCCGAGCTCGGGCGCCTGGGCGTCGGACCTGGTGGGGCGCCCGCTGAACCTCGTCGACCCGGCCGACAACGTCACCGCGGGCGTCGCCATCCTGCGTGCGCTGGTGGCCTCCTCCCCCGACCTCCCCACCGCGATCGCCGGCTACTACCAGGGCGCCACGTCGGTGCAGCGGAACGGCATGTTCGCGGACACGCGGCGCTACGTGGCGAACGTCCAGACCCACATGACGCGGTTCCACTGAGGCCGCGCCTGCGGCACTCGGCGGGCCGCCGACCGTAGACTCCCTGGCGTGGGAGCCACCGTCACCGATCCGCTCGTCGGCCGCCTGGTCGACAGCCGGTACGAGGTCGTGTCCCGCATCGCCCGGGGCGGCATGGCCACCGTCTACCTGGCCGTGGACCGGCGGCTGGACCGCGACGTCGCGCTGAAGGTCATGCACGCGCACCTGGCGGAGGGCACCACCGGCTCGGACTTCGTCGCCCGCTTCCGGCGCGAGGCCCGCACGGCCGCACGCCTCACGCACCCCGGTCTGGTCGGGGTCTACGACCAGGGCGTCGACGGCGAGACCAGCTACCTCACGATGGAGTACATCGACGGCTCCAACCTGCGCCGGTACATCGGCGAGCGCGGTGCGCTGACCGTCGGCGACGCGCTGCGGATCGGCGAGCACGTGCTGGACGCGCTCGCCGCGGCCCACCGCGTCGGCCTCGTGCACCGGGACATCAAGCCCGAGAACGTCCTGCTCGCCACGGACGGCCGCGTCAAGCTGGCCGACTTCGGGCTGGCGCGCGCGGTCACCGAGGTCACCTCCACCACCACCGGCACGGTGCTCGGCACCGTCGCCTACCTGGCCCCGGAGCTGGTCGTCCGCGGGGTCAGCGACGCCCGCACCGACGTCTACGCCTGCGGGATCCTCCTCTTCGAGATGCTCACGGGCCGCCAGCCGTTCACCGGCGAGACCCCGATCCAGGTCGCGTTCCAGCACGTCAACAACGACGTCCCCGCGCCGTCGGAGCTCGCCGACTGGCTGCCCATCGAGATCGACGACGCCGTGCGCGCGCTCGCCGCGCGCGACCCCGACGACCGCCCCGTGGACGCCGCGGCCGCCCTGGCCCTGCTGCGGCGCACGCGCGCCGCGCTCGACGACGAGACGCTCGCGCGCCACGCCGACGTCGCGCCCTCGATCGTGCTGCCCACCGCGACGGACCCCGACGAGACCGACCTCGAGGCGGACGACGCCGGGTCCGACGAGGTCGACCTGGACCAGACCGGGCTCGACGAGTCCGCCGACGACGACCAGGACGAGACCACGCTGCTCGAGACCGGCGACGGCCGCGGCACCACCGTGGCCCTGCCGATCGGCCTCGGCGTCTCCACGCAGGCGGTGGCCGAGCCGCCTGCGCCGACCCGGCACCACCGCGCGCGCTGGATCGTCCTGCTCGCCCTGCTCGCCGCCCTGATCGGCGGCGGGGCGTGGTGGTACCTGCAGATGGGTCCCGGCGCCTACACGACGGTGCCGACGATCATCGGCCAGGACCAGGCGCACGCCACGCAGATCCTGACCAACGCCGGGCTGGTCCCCAAGCCCGTCTCCGACTTCGACGGCACGGCCCCGGTCGGCGAGGTCTTCAAGGCCGAACCCGGCCAGGGCGAGCGCATCCGCAAGGCGGGCGCCGTCACCTTCACCATCTCCAAGGGACCCGACTACGTCCAGGTCCCCGCCGGCGTCGTGGGCAAGCTCCAGGCGGATGCCGAGGCCACCTTGCTGGCCGCCGACTTCCGCGTCGACTACGCCGAGCCCCAGTTCAGCGACACGGTGGTTGCGGGCCTGGTCATCAGCGCGATCCTCCCCGGGGGCACCGCGGCCGACCCGGGCGTCCAGGCGATCCGCCACGACGTGGTGACCCTGACCATCTCCAAGGGGTTCGCGCCCGTCGCCATCACCTCCGTGGTCGGCATGACCTTGGACGACGCCACCGCCGCGATCCAGGTGGACCTGCTCAAGCTCGCCCCCTCCGAGGCGTTCAGCGACACCGTCGCGGCCGGCCTGATCATCGACCAGACGCCGATCGCCGGGACCGAGGGGCACCGCGGCGACACGATCACGGTCACGGTGTCCAAGGGGCCGGAGATGATCCCCGTCCCGAACGTGGTGGGAGCCGGGATCGCGGCAGCCACGACGACCCTGACCGGGCTGGGCTTCGAGGTCGTCCGCAAGGACTACCTCGGCGCGCCGGGAGGCTTCGTCCTCAAGCAGAGCGTCCCCGCAGGCCAGGCAGCCCCCAAGGGCAGCAAGATCACGCTGACCGTCTTCTGACGACGACGCCCCGGACCGCACGCAGCGGGCCGGGGCGTCGTGGTCGTCGGTGCGTCAGGACGCGCGGAGCAGCTCCACCACCTGGAAGGCCATCTCCAGCGACTGCTGGTGGTTCAGGCGCGGGTCCACGAGCGTCTCGTAACGCCGCGCCAGGCCCTCGTCGTCGATCTCCTCGGTGCCGCCGAGCACCTCGGTGACGTCGTCGCCGGTGAGCTCGATGTGCAGGCCGCCGGGCACGGTGCCCAGGCCGCGGTGCACCTCGAAGAAGCCGGCCACCTCGTCCATGACGTCGGAGAACCGCCGGGTCTTGTAGCCGGACGCGGAGGTGATCCCGTTGCCGTGCATCGGGTCGCAGACCCACGTCACGGGCCGACCGTCGGCGGTGACCTTCTCCACGAGCGCGGGCAGCAGGTCCCGGACCTTGCCGGCACCCATGCGCGTGATGAAGGTGATCCGCCCGGCCTCGCCCTGCGGGTTGAGCTTGTCGATGAGCGCGAGCGCGTCGTCGCCGGAGGTCGTCGGGCCCAGCTTGATGCCCAGCGGGTTCTGCACGCGCGAGAAGTAGTCGACGTGCGCGCCGTCGAGCTGCCGGGTGCGCTCGCCGATCCACACGAAGTGGCCCGAGCAGTCGTACGGCAGCCCGGTCCTCGAGTCGATGCGGGTCAGCGGGCGCTCGTAGTCGAGCAGCAGACCCTCGTGGCTCGAGAAGAAGTCCACCGAGCGCAGGGCGTCGAAGTCGGCGCCGCAGGCGGCCATGAAGCGGATGGCGCGGTCGATCTCGGCCGCGATCTCCTCGTACCGGGAGTACGCCGGGTTGGCCATGAAGCCGCGGTTCCACTCGTGCACGCGCAGCAGCGAGGCGAATCCGCCCGTGGTGAACGCGCGGATGAGGTTCAGCGTCGACGCGGACGTGTGGTACGCCTCGAGCAGGCGCTGCGGGTCCGGCGTGCGGGCCTCGGGCGTGAACTCGTAGCCGTTGATGATGTCGCCGCGGAAGGCCGGCAGGGTGACGCCGTCGCGGGTCTCGGAGTCCGAGCTGCGGGGCTTGGCGTACTGCCCGGCCATGCGGCCCATCTTGATCACCGGCAGGCTCGCGCCGTAGGTGAGCACGACGGCCATCTGCAGGATCGTCTTGATCTTGTTGCGGATGTTGTCGGCCGTGGCCTCACCGAACGTCTCGGCGCAGTCGCCGCCCTGCAGCAGGAACGCCTCGCCGCGCCCGGCGGCGGCCAGCTGGGCGCGCAGGTGGTCGGCCTCGCCCGCGAACACGAGCGGGGGCAGCGTCGACAGCCGCGACGTCACGGCCTCGAGGGCCGTGGCGTCGGGCCACTGCGGCTGCTGCACGGCCGCCATGGAACGCCACGCGTCGAGCCCCGCGACGACCTGCGGGTCCGGCTCGACGCTCATGAGTGGCTCGCCGGGACGAGCGGCTGTCCGATGTCCTCGAGCAGAGCGCCGAACCACGCCTGCGACACGTCGAAGGCCTTGCCGCCCGCGATGCGCGGGAACTCGATGGCGCGCAGCACGTCGCCCTGCTCCTCGTCGTGCCCGATGACGCCGGACTCGCCGCGCAGCGCGCACTCGACGGCCAGGTCGGTCATGGACTTGATGAGGCGCAGGTCCTCGGCGTTCGCGGCCGCGGCGCGCGAGTAGTAGCCGGACTTCTGCACCATGACCTTCTCGGCGCCCAGCTTCTCGGCGAACTGCTTGGCGAACCACTGGCCCGGGTTGATCGTGTCGAGGCGCACGTGCCCGAAGGCGTCGCGCAGCACCTCGGTGCCGGACGACTCGAGCTGCTCGACGATCTCGTGCATGCCCGCGCCCTCGGACAGGAAGATGTTGACGTTGCCCTGCTCGTCCATGATCGTCTTGAGGCGCTGCGCCTCGGCGTCGATGTCGAGCGCGAGCTCGGGCAGGAAGACGGCGTGGATGTCCCAGCGCTCGCGCGTGAGACCGATGCCGGGCACCCACTCCTGCGTGTCGAGCCACTTGCGGTAGTCCGCCGCGGCCGCCGCCGTGAGCCACCCGCAGTGCCGCCCCATGACCTCGTGCACGATGAGCATGCGGGGGCCGGAGCGGTGCTCGCCGATGATGTTCGCGGCGAAGCCGGCGGCCTCCTCGGCCGCGGTCCACGCGCCCAGCGACTGCTTGATGGGCACCACGTCGTTGTCGATGGTCTTGGGCAGGCCCACCACCGTCAGCTCGTAGCCGTTCTCGTGCAGGTAGGCCGCCAGGTCCGCCGCGGTGGTGTTCGTGTCGTCGCCGCCGATGGTGTGCAGCACGTCGACGCCGTCCGCCTTGAGCCGCTCGGCCGCCACCTGCAGCGGGTCCTCGCCCTCCTTGACCAGGCCGCGCTTGACGCAGTCGGCCGCGTTGGTGAGCTTGACGCGCGAGTTGCCGATCGGCGAGCCGCCGAACTTGTGCAGGATGCCGGCCTTGGCGCGCGTCTCGTCGTCGATGACGATCTTGTCGCCGCGCAGCAGCCCGTAGTAGCCGTGCTCGTAGGCGATGATCTCGATGTCGGGAGCGATCTCCGTGTACCGCTCGATGAGCCCGCCGACGGCGGACGACAGGCACGGAGCGAAGCCACCTGCGGTCAGGAGGGCGACGCGACGAACCGACATGAGAAACACCTCTCGTTGACGTGTTCGGCGCGCGCGGGGTGGCGGCGCGCCACGGGAGCCGGCGCTCAGGCCGACCGCGTCATCCTACTGACGTCTCGGACTCACCCTCGGGCGGGACCGGAACCTGGACGTCCGGCACGGGACGCCCGCCGGGCGCGGCCGGCAGGTGGTCGGCGACGTCGCCCGCGACGGCCGGGTGACCCGTCGCGATGCGCGCCTTCTGGGTGGCCGCGTAGACGTCCACGTACTCCTGGCCGGACAGGCTCATGATCGCGTACATGATCTCGTCGGTCACCGAGCGCAGGATGAACCGGTCGTTCTCCATGCCCTGGTAGCGGCTGAAGTCGAGGGGCTCGCCGATGACCATCCCGATGCGCATGACCTTGGGGATCCGCCGGCCGGGGGGCTGGGCCTCGTCGGTGCCGACCATCGCCACCGGGATGACCGGCGCGCCGGACTCGAGGGCGAGCCGCGCGATGCCCGTCTTGCCGCGGTAGAGGCGGCCGTCCGGGCTGCGCGTGCCCTCGGGGTAGATGCCGAACAGGCCGCCGTCGGCCAGGCGACGCAGGCCGGTGCGCAGCGCCGCCTCGCTCGCCTTGCCGCCCCCACGGTCGACGGGGATGGTGCCGACGCCGCGCATGAACCCCGCGGTCAGCCGACCCTTGACGCCCGAGCCGGTGAAGTACTCCTGCTTGCCGATGAACACGAGCTCGCGGTCGAGGACGAGGGGCAGGAAGAACGAGTCGATCACCGCGAGGTGGTTGCTCGCCAGGATCGCGGCACCCTCCTCGGGGACGTTCTCCGCACCGCGCACCCACGGCCGGTAGACCAGGTGCAGCAGCGGACCCACGAAGACCCGCTTCATCAACCAGTAGAACAACGGTTCACCTCTCGACCCGACACACGGACAGTCCGTCCACCCGAGCCCTGTGCTCGCACCCGGCGACCCCCTGCGGCAGGCGGGGCCGAGCACGAGCCACCCCGACTGCTCGGTCCGACTCTAGAGTGCTCCTATGGCACCACGCCCTGACGAGCCCGACGACGGCGTCCAGCCGGCGGGCGCGGACGTGCCGCCATCCTCCTCCGACGGGGCGCCGGACGACGCCGGAACCACGGACGAGGAGGCCTGGGCCGCGATCGTCGCGCAGCTGAGCGACCTCGACGGCTACGACGGCGAGCCCGAGACCACCGACTCCCCCGACGAGCCGCCCGCGCAGGCCACGCCCGCCGCCGGGCTGGCGTTCCCGGTCGCACCCTGGGTGGCCGACCGGCGGGTGGTCCGCCCCGCGCAGGAGCCGACCGGCCAGGCCGAGCTGAGCGGTCGCGACTGGGACGGCACGTCGCAGTACGACGAGGCCGAGGCGGGGGCCGACGACCGGGAGCACTTCGTCCCGCCCGACCCCGGCCCGGTGCTCGGCGGCGACCCGCTGCTCACCATGGCGTGGTTCGCGGCGGCGGGCATGCCGATCTTCCTGCTCGTGGTGCTGGTCGCGTGGCGGAACGCGCCGGCCGCTCTCGTGCAGGCCGCGGCCGTCGTCTTCGTGATCGGCGTCGGCGTGCTGGTCTGGCGCATGCCCCACCGGCGCGACCCGGACGACGACGACACGGGCGCCGTGGTCTGACCCTGCCGGGCGGTGGCTGCTCGGCACCCGTCGTCAGAGTCGCGCGAGGTCGGCCGCGCCGACCATGCCGGCGTCGTTGCCCATCGACGCGACGACGATCTTCGCCTCGGGCCGGTGACCCCGGCCGGAGAGCTGCTCCGCGAAGCCGTTGCGCGCGGAGGCCAGCAGCAGGTCGCCCGCGTCCGCGACACCGCCGCCGACGACGATCAGCGCGGGGTCGAGCAGCGCGGTCGCGGACGCCGCGCCCTCGCCCACCCAGCGCCCGAGCTCGGCGAGCAGCTCGACGGCCAGCGGGTCGCCCTCCTGCGCGGCGCGCGTGACCTGCGGGCCTGTGAGCTTGTCGACGTCGCCGCCCGCGAGCTCGAGCAGCCGCGTCGCGCGGTCGGGCTGGATGATGACCGTGGCCTGGGCGTCGCGCACCAGGGCGCTGCCCGAGGCGTACTGCTCCCAGCAGCCCTCGTGCCCGCAGCCGCAGTAGTGCCCGCCGGGCACCACCCGCATGTGCCCGATCTCGGCGGCGACGCCCCAGGCACCGCGCACGAGCTTGCCGTTGGACACGATCGCGCCGCCCAGGCCGGTCCCGACCGTGAGCATGAGCATGTCGTCCACGTCGCGGGCGGCACCGAAGCGGAACTCGGCCCAGCCGGCGGCGTTGGCGTCGTTCTCGACGACGATGAGCACGTCGTCGTCCCCGAGGATCGCCTGCACCTTCTGGCGCAGCGGGTAGTCGCGCCACGCGATGTTCGGCGCGAAGAGCACGGAGGACCGGTCGGCGGACACGAACCCGGCCGCGGCGACGCCCATCGCGCTGACCTCGTACGACTCGCTGAGCTCGGTGTAGACCTCGGCGATCGCGCGGTCGATGCCGGCCACGTCGTCCGGAGCGGTGTCACGACGGGTCTGCGCGAGGATCGTGCCGTCCTCGTCGACGACCCCCGCCGCGATCTTCGTCCCGCCGATGTCGACACCGATGGCGTGCATGTTCGTGTGTGCTCCTACGCGCTCGTACCGTGCTCGCGACCGTCCGGTGCGGGCTCCCACGCTAGCCGCCTGCCCGGGCTCCCGCGCTCACGTCGCGCGGGCGGGCCAGGCAGGTCCGCCGCAGAGCGTACCCATTCGGGTGCTGCCTCCGGGGGGCCGGACGTCCCGTATCCTCGGGGCACACTTCGCCCCTCTGTCACTGGAGCCAGCATGGACGAGTTCCACACGCCGTTGCGTCTTGAGGTCGATCCCTCGAACAACCTCAACGACCTGCTTGCCGAGCGTGTCACCGGGACCCCCGACCGCGTGGTCGTCGAGCACAAGACCCAGCAGGACGGTCCCTGGATCCCGCTGACCGCCCGCGAGTTCGACGCCGAGATCGTGGCCGTCGCCAAGGGGCTCGTCGCCCGCGGCGTGCAGCCCGGCGACCACGTCGGGATCATGTCGCGCACCCGCTACGAGTGGTCGCTGCTCGACTGGGCCGTCTGGGCCGCGGGAGCCGTGCCGGTCCCCCTCTACGAGACCTCCTCGGCGGAGCAGGTGCTCTGGATCCTCACCGACGCGGACGTCTCGCTGCTGATCGTCGAGACCGCCACGCACGCCGCCGTCGTCGACGAGGTCCGGGCCGACACGCACCACCTGCGCGAGGTCCTGATCATCGACGACGGCGCGGTCGAGTCGATCGTCGCCGCGGGCGCCGACGTGCCCGACGAGGAGATCACGCGCCGCCGCGGGCTGGCGACGCTCGCGGACGTCGCCACCGTCATCTACACCTCCGGCACCACCGGCCGCCCGAAGGGCGTCGAGCTGACGCACGGCAACTTCTACGAGCTCACCGTGAACGCGGTCGCCGACCTCAACGAGGTGGTCGGCGAGGCCGGTGCGCGGACGCTGCTGTTCATGCCGCTCGCGCACGTGTTCGCGCGGTTCATCGAGGTGCTCTGCGTCCCGGCCGGCGCCGTCCTGGGCCACAGCCCGAGCACGGCGACCTTGCTCGAGGACCTCGCCTCGTTCCGGCCGACGTTCATCCTGGCCGTGCCGCGCGTGTTCGAGAAGGTCTACAACTCGGCCGAGCAGAAGGCCGCCGCCTCCGGCAAGGGGTCGATCTTCCAGCGGGCCGCCAAGACGTCGATCGTCTACTCCCGGGCCCTCGACAACCCCCACGGGCCCAGCCTCTGGCTGCGGCTCCAGCACAAGGTGGCCGACGTCCTGGTGCTGCACCGCCTGCGCAACGCGCTCGGCGGCCAGGCGCGGTGGGCCATCTCGGGCGGCGCGCCGCTGGGCGAGCGGCTGGGCCACTTCTACCGCGGGCTCGGGCTCAACGTGCTCGAGGGCTACGGCCTGACGGAGACGACCGCCCCCGCGACGGTCAACCGGCCCGGACGGGGCACCAAGATCGGCAGCGTCGGGCTTCCCCTGCCGGGCAGCGGGGTCCGGATCGCCGCGGACGGCGAGATCGAGGTCAAGGGCGTCCAGGTGTTCCGCGGCTACCACAACAACGAGTCCGCGACCGCGGAGTCGCTGCACGACGGCTGGTTCCGCACCGGCGACCTCGGCTCGCTCGACGACGAGGGCTACCTGCGGATCACCGGGCGCAAGAAGGAGATCATCGTCACCGCCGGCGGCAAGAACGTCGCGCCCGCCGTGCTGGAAGACCGTCTCCGCGCGCACCCGCTGATCAGCCAGGTCGTCGTGGTCGGCGACCAGCGCCCCTTCATCGGCGCCCTGGTGACGCTCGACCCGGAGGGCGTGCCGGGCTGGCTGGCGGCGCACGGCAAGCCGGCCATGTCGCTCGCCGAGGCGGCCAAGGACGCGGACGTCCTCGCCTCGCTGGACAAGGCGGTGGAGAAGGCCAACAAGGCGGTCTCGCGGGCCGAGTCGGTGCGCAAGTACCGCATCCTCGACACCGACCTCACCATCGCCAACGGCTACCTCACGCCGAAGCTCAGCATCCGCCGGTCCGAGGTGCTCAAGGACTTCGCGGGCGAGGTCGACGCGCTGTACGACGGCCCGTCGCGCGACTGACGGCTCACACCGCACGCACCAGACGCAGGGGCGGGACGAGACCCGACGCCGCGAGCACGCCGATGGCGTGCTGCTCCGCGGCATCGAGCTCGACCGCCCCTGCGGCCACGTCTGCGGCCGCGCCGAGGGAGTCGACGTGCGCCGCCGGGGGTGCCGACGACCGCACCGGGATGGTCAGGAACGTGACGACGCAGTCCGCGCACGCGGCCCCGCGCTGGGTACAGGTGTCGCAGTCGATGATCATGCCGCGGACGCTAGCGACGCCCACTGACAGCGCCGGTCAGAGGTGCTGCAGGCGGGCGACCAGCGTGCTGGACGGAACCACCCACGCCCCGTCGGCCTCGACGTCGCGGACGACCTCCTGGTCGCTGGTGACGACCACCAGCACGCGACCGGGCGGCTCGGCGGAGACCAGCCGGCGGATGAGGTCGTCGGCGATCTCCCCGACGGCGAAGAGCACGCGCACGCCACGGGCGTAGCCCCCGGGCGGACCCTGCTGCCCCTCCTTGCCGTCGAAGCAGCACGTGATCTCGGCGCCCGTGCGCGCGGCGATCACGGCGAGGCCGTCGACGAGCCGACGGCGCTGCTCGGCGAGGGACAGCTCGCCGAATCCCGACTTGGAGACGTTGTACCCGTCGACCACGAGGTGCGCCCACGGCTGGCGCAGGAGCTCGTCGAGCAGGGCGGGGTCGTCGATGGACCGACCGCGCGACCCCCGCCTGACGGCCGCGGGCTCGTGCGTGGGACCCACCAGGTCCGCGGGCAGGTCGGCGACGGGCGGCAGCGCGAGCTCCGCGCGGAGCCCGCTCGCCGCGTCGACGATGGTGTCGAGCAGCAGCCGGACGCGGACGTCCGCCAGCTTGCGCGCGGCACGGAGCTCGGCGCGGGCGGCGGTCCGCTCGGCCTGGGAGACCCGGCGCTCCTCGAGCGCCTGGCGGAGGTCGTCCTGCGCGCGGGCCTGCGCGAGCTCGGCGCTGTCGAGGACGGCGCGGGCCTCGTCGGCGGCCCGGCGGCCCTCGCTGCGGGCGCGGTCGGCGTCGGAGCGCAGCCGTCTCAGCTCGCGCTGGAGCGCACCCAGCTGCTCCTGGGCGGCGCGCGCCTCCTCGCGGGCGGCCGCGGCATCGGCCCGCAGCCGCTCGGCGTCGGCCTGGGCGCGCTCGAGCCGCACGCGCGCCTGCGCGGCGTCGGCGTCGGGAGCCGCCTCCTGCGCGGGCACCAGGCCGTGCCAGTCCCGGGTCCCCAGCAGCCACGCACCGACGGCCAGCCCGAGCGACGGCTCGGCGGGCTCCGGCTCGTCGGCACCCAGCGCTGCCGCGGCCTCGGGGTTCGCCTGCGCCCACACCCGCGCGACCCGGGCCCGGAACGCGTCCTCCTGGAGGGCCGACCAGAGCGGGCCGGCCCCGGCCGAGGCGCGGCGGCGGGGCGCGAAGCGGTGGACGGCCCGCAGCGACGGCGGCACCTCGGCCGGCTCGGCGGCACCGAGGGCGTCGGCCGCGACCTGCACGAGCGCGGTCCGCAGGGGGGCCGGCACGTCGCCCGTGCCGTCGTCGGTCCCGTCCGCGCTGCGCATGCCCAGCACCCTAGGCGGGCGGAGGACGCCACGCGGCCCGGCGGGTCCGCGACGCACCGGGCGAGGAGCCGGGTCGTGTCGGTGGCCGTGGGTAGCGTCCCAGCCATGTCGCCCGTCCGCCGTCTGCGCCCCGTCTGGGCGGACGCGACCCCGGACCCGGCGGCGCGCCCGGTGCAGCCGAGCCTGGACGACCTGGGCACCCCGCTGTCGGACGTCGTGTTCGTCGTCGTGGACCTCGAGACCACCGGCGGCACGCCCGCCGACTCGGCCATCACCGAGATCGGCGCGGTCAAGGTGCGCGGCGGCGAGGTGCTCGGGGAGTTCCAGACGCTGATCGACCCCGGGGGCCCGGTGCCGCCGTTCATCCAGGTGCTCACGGGCATCACCACCACGATGCTCATCGGCGCCCCGCCCATCGAGGAGGTGCTGCCCAGCTTCCTCGAGTTCTCGCGCGGCGCCGTGCTCGTGGCGCACAACGCGCCGTTCGACATCGGGTTCCTCAAGGCCGCGGCCGCGCGCACCGGCCACGCGTGGCCCGGGAACAAGGTGGTGGACACCGTGCGGCTCGCCCGCCGGGTGGTCACGCGCGACGAGGCACCGAACCACAAGCTCTCGACGCTGGCGGCCCTGTTCCACGCCACGGTGACGCCGAACCACCGCGCGCTCTCCGACGCCCGCGCGACGGTCGACGTCCTGCACGCCCTGCTCTCCCGGATGGCTCCTCTCGGCATCACCCACCTCGAGGACCTGGCGACCGCCACCGACCCCGTGCCGGAGGACGTGCGCCGCAAGCGCACGCTGGCCGACGGCCTGCCGGACGGCCCCGGCGTCTACCTGTTCCGCGGTCCCGGCAACGAGGTCCTCTACGTCGGCACGTCGACCACGTCGCTGCGCCAGCGGGTGCGCACCTACTTCACGTCGGCCGAGAAGCGCAGCCGGATGATCGAGATGGTGCGCGTCGCCCACCGGGTCGATCCGATCCCCTGCGCGACCCCGCTCGAGGCCCGGGTCCGCGAGCTGCGGCTCATCGCCGCCCACTCGCCCCGCTACAACCGCCGGTCCCGCTTCCCCGAGCGCATGCCGTGGGTCCGCCTCACGTCCGAGCCGTACCCACGCCTGTCGGTGGTGCGCGAGGTCAAGGACGAGCCGGGCGCCACCTACATCGGCCCGTTCTCGTCGGCGTCCACCGCGCAGCTGGCCGTCGACGCCCTGCACGAGACGTTCCCCATCCGCCAGTGCACCCGTCGGCTCCCGCTCGTCGCCCCGGCCGGCTCGTCGGCCTGCGTGCTCGCCGAGATGGGCAAGTGCGGTGCGCCGTGCACCGGCCACCAGGACGTCACCGGCTACGCCGAGGTCGTCGAGCGCGTGCGGCGGGCGATGCTGGCCGACGCCACCCCCGTGGTGGCCGCGCACGCCGACCGGATCGCCTGGCTCGTCGCCCAGGAGCGGTTCGAGGAGGCCGCGACCGTCCGCGACCGGCTCGGCGGCTTCCTGCGCGGCGCCAGCCGGGCGCAGCGGTTCGCACCCCTCGCGGCGTGCCCCGAGCTGGTGGCCGCCCGGCGCTCCGACGACGGCGGGTGGGAGCTCGTGCTCGTGCGCTACGGCCGGCTCGCCGGGACCGCCCGCGTCGACCGACGGACCGACCCCCGGCCCGCCATCGCCACGCTGCAGGCCACCGGCGAGCAGGTCGAGGCCCCGGTCGCGCCGGCCCCCGCGGCTCACCCCGAGGAGACCGACCTCGTCCTCGCGTGGCTCGAGAAGCCCGGCGTCCGGCTCGTCGCCGTCGACGTGCCGTGGGCGTGCCCGGTGCGGTCGGCCGAGGCGCTCGGCGACCCGGCCACGGCCGTCGCGACCCTGGTCACGCCGCGTCTCGCGCCCGAGGGCGGCCGACTGATCCCGCTGGTCACGGCCCTCGAGGCGCCGCGGGAGCTGGACGTCGCCGAGGCGCGGCCCGTCACGCTCGAGACCGACGACGCGCGGGTCATCCCGATCAGCATCCGCGCGCCCCGCACGGCATGATGACGAGCATGCTGACCGCCATCGTGCTCATCGACTCGGACGCCTCGAGGATCCCGGAGGTCGCCGCCGCGATCGCCGACATCCCGGGCGTCAGCGAGGTCTACTCCGTCACCGGCGAGGTGGATCTCATCGCCATGGTCCGCGTGCGCGAGCACGACGACCTCGCGGACGTCATCGCGGACAAGGTGAGCAAGATCGAGGGCGTCATCCGCACCCAGACGTACATTGCGTTCCGGACGTACTCGCAGCACGACCTGGAACAAGCGTTCGCCCTCGGGCTCGAGGACTGATCCAGGAGAGCGCAGCGCCCTACGCGCTGCTCGCCGCCCGCCAGCGCTGCAGGACGTCCGCCGCCCCGCCGCTGTCCAGCGACCGCCGGGCGTGCTCGCTGCCTGCGGCCAGCCGCTCGACCAGGGTGCCCTCGGCGGTCCCGGGCAGGGTCGCGTCGGCGACGAGCGCCGCGGCGGTGTTGAGCACCACGGTCTCGCGCACCGCGCCGGGCTCCCCCGCCAGCAGGCGCCGCGCGACGTCGGCGTTGTAGTCCGCCTTGGCCCCGCGCAGGGACGCGAGCTCGATCCGCGCGACGCCGAGGTCCGACTGCCAGTCGACGACGGACTCCGTCACGGCGCCGTCCCGGACCTCCCAGAGGCGGGTCGGGCCGGTCGGGGCGATCTCGTCGAGACCGTCCTCGCCGCGGAACACCATCGCGCTGACGCCGCGCTCGGCGAGCACGCCGGCCATCAGGGGCGCCATCCGCGCGTCGGCCACGCCGATCGCCGCGGACCCGGGCTGTGCGGGGTTGGTCAGGGGCCCGAGGAAGTTGAACGCGGTGCCGATGCCCAGCTCGGTGCGGGCCGCCGCGGTGTGCCGGAACGAGGGGTGGAACACCTGCGCGAAGCAGAAGGTGATGCCGACCTCGGTGGCCAGCTCGGCGACGCGCGCCGGCGGGTGGTCGAGCCGGATGCCGAGCGCCTCGAGCACGTCGGCCGACCCCGACGACGACGAGGCCGCCCGGTTGCCGTGCTTGACCACGGTGATGCCGGCCCCGGCGATGACCAGGGCGGACATGGTCGAGATGTTGACGGTGTGCGAGCGGTCGCCGCCGGTGCCCACGATGTCGAGGCTCCGCCCGGGCACCGAGATGCGCACGGCGTGGGCGAGCATGGTGTCGGCCAGGCCGAGCAGCTCGGCGACGGACTCGCCCTTGGTCTTGAGGCCGACGAGGAACGCGGCCACCTTCGGCGTCGATGCCGCGCCGCTCATGATCTCGGCCATGGCCCACGACGTCTGCTCGGTCGTGAGGTCCCGCCGGGCCGTGAGCGTCGCGAAGAGGTCGGGCCAGCTCGACGCGGCGGGCGCGTCGGTCATCGCGTGACGGCCTGCGCCTCGACCAGTGCCGCGACGGCCCCGTGCAGCACGACCGGGTCGAGCGGGCGGCTGACGACGGCGTCGGCGTTGGACCAGGAGGCGAGCCACGCGTCCTGCGGGCGACCGGTGAGCACCAGCGTCGGGGGGCAGCGGTAGATCTCGTCCTTGAGCTGGCGGGCCAGACCGAGGCCGCCCACCTTGTCCGCCTCGCCGTCGAGGATCAGCAGGTCCAGCCCGCCGGCCTCGGTCGTCGCGATGACGGCGGCGGCCGTGGCCACCTCGACCCAGTCGATGTCGCCAGCGCCGCGGCGCAGGCGCCGACCGACCGCGAGCCGCACCTGCGCGCGGGCGTCCACGTCGTCGCTGTACAGGAGGATCCGCGGGCCGGGGGTGGCTGCGGGGCCGGGCTGCGCCGTGCTGATGGAGCTCATGTGGAGTGGTCCTCACTCGTCGTCGACGTGCGTCCGAGGGCATCTTGGCACGGCTCCTCCCACCTCGGCGGGGAGGCCCGCGATCGGGTCGCGCCCACGCATAGCACGGGCGCCGCGACGCGCCGCACGCCGAGGCGAGCCGACACGCGCCCGGCACTCGTCCGACACG
Organism: Cellulomonas sp. ICMP 17802; assembly: GCF_041295535.1. Lineage (NCBI taxonomy): Bacteria > Bacillati > Actinomycetota > Actinomycetes > Micrococcales > Cellulomonadaceae > Cellulomonas > Cellulomonas sp. ICMP 17802. The sequence goes on from NZ_JBGFQZ010000006.1 coordinate 95,743, forward strand.
CTCGCAACGGTCCGGAGCCGGCCCGAGTTCCGCGTGATTCCCGGCCGCCGTCTCGCGCGCGAGGGCCCAGATCCTGACGGTGTGACATTTACCTGTGGCCACGCTGAGGGTCCAACGTCCCATGCGGGGGCGTCATCAGCCATAATGACGATCGTGTCGACCGCAACGGCTGCCCCGCGCACCAGCCCCCACGTGAGCGTCAACCGACCGAACCCCGTCTCTGTGGGGACGATCGTCTGGTTGGCCAGCGAGCTCATGTTCTTCGCCGGCCTCTTCGCCATGTACTTCACGCTGCGTGGCGCAGCGCCGGAGGCCTGGGCGGAGAACACCCCGAAGCTCAACGTCACGTTCGCCGCGATCAACACGACCGTGCTGGTCCTGTCGTCGGTGACGTGCCAGATGGGCGTGTGGGCCGCCGAGCGGTTCCAGCCCGTGCGCACCGGCTCGATCTTCGCGGTGAACCGCTGGGGCATGAACGAGTGGGTGTCGCTCACCTACCTCATGGGCGCGTTCTTCATCGGCGGCCAGATCTACGAGTACGCCGGGCTGGTCAGCGAGGGCCTGACGATCTCGTCCAGCCCCTACGGCTCGGTGTTCTACCTGACGACCGGCTTCCACGGTCTGCACGTCGTCGGCGGACTGCTCGCCTTCCTCTTCCTGCTCGGTCGCTCCTTCAGCGCCAAGCGCTTCGGGCACCACGAAGCCACCACCGGCATCGTCACGTCGTACTACTGGCACTTCGTCGACGTCGTGTGGATCGCGCTCTTCGCCGTGATCTACCTCTTGAAGTAAGGAGCACCGGGCGCCCGCGCCCGTCGCTCCGTAGTCCCCTATCCCCCACGTGCGAGACGAGGATCGATCCGTGAAGGCACTCGCAGCCCGCAGGCAGGATCGGCGTGCGCCGATCGTGCTGCTCCTGCTGGCGCTGCTGCTCACCGGTGGCCTGTACGCGGTGCTGGCACCGACGTCGGCCGATGCGACGCCTGTGCAGGCGAGCACCAACGACATCGCGACCGGCGAGAAGCTGTTCCAGGCCAACTGCGCCACCTGCCACGGACCGGGCGCGTCCGGCACCGACAGCGCGCCGTCCCTCATCGGCGTGGGCGCCGCAGCCGTCGACTTCCAGGTCGGCACGGGCCGCATGCCCATGCAGATGAACGGCCCGCAGGCGCAGGTCAAGCCGGTGCAGTTCAGCCAGGACCAGATCAACCAGCTCGCCGCGTTCGTCGCGTCGCTGGGTGCCGGGCCCGCCATCCCCACGCCGGAGCAGGTGGACCCGAGCCTCGGTGACCCCGCCAGCGGCATGGCGATCTTCCGCACCAACTGCGCGATGTGCCACAACGCGGTGGGTGCGGGCGGCGCCCTGAGCCAGGGCAAGTTCGCTCCGAACCTCTGGGCCACCACGCCCACCCACCTGTACGAGGCCATGCTGACCGGCCCGCAGTCGATGCCCGTGTTCAACGACGCGAACATCACGCCCGAGGAGAAGCGCGACATCATCGCGTTCATCGACCAGCAGGGCGGCGCGTCCCCCGGCGGTCTCGACCTCGGCGCCCTCGGTCCGGTGAGCGAGGGCCTGTGGGCCTGGGTCGTCGGCATGGGCCTGCTCATCGGCGCAGCAGTCTGGATCGGAGCGAAGTCCTCGTGAGCAACCACGACACCGGCCACGAGGCCAGCAACGAGATCACCACCCGCGAGCCGGGCGTCCTGCCCGACCGCTTCGAGGACCCGGGCCACCCCGAGCACCACGACCGCATGGGTGACCTGGACCCGAAGGCCAACAAGCGGGCCGAGCGGCAGGTCGTCTTCCTGTTCGCCACCTCGGTGCTGGCCACGATCGGGTTCCTGATCGCCTACTTCGCCCTGCCGCCGGGCCCCGACGCCGGCAGCATGCGGACGTCGAACCTCGCCCTCGGCCTCGGCCTGGCGATCTCGCTCCTGGGCATCGGCCTCGCCGCCGTGCACTGGGCCAAGGCGCTCATGAACGACCACGAGAAGTCCGAGGAGCGCCACCTCCAGCAGAGCGACCCCGAGACGCGCGCCGGCGCGGTCGAGGCGCTCAAGGAGGGCGCCGCCGACTCGGCCATCGGCCGCCGCGGCGTGCTGCAGGGCGCCATGATCTCGGCCCTGGCGCTCTTCCCGCTCGCGATCATCGTGCCGATCGTCGGCAACGTGGGCGGCGACTGGAACGTCTCGAAGTTCCGCCACACGCTCTGGAAGAAGGGCACGCGGCTGGCCACCGATCCCACGAACCGGCCCATCAAGGCCTCGGACGTGACGATCGGCTCCGTCTTCCACGTCATCCCGTACGACCTCGAGAAGGCCGCGCACCCGCTGGACGAGAAGGCCAAGGCCGTCGTCCTGCTGGTCCGGCTCGACCCCTCGGTGCTCAAGGAGTCCGAGGAGAAGAAGAGCTGGTCCTACAACGGGATCGTCGCCTACTCGAAGATCTGCACCCACGTGGGTTGTCCGGTCGCGCTGTACGAGCAGCAGACCCACCACCTCCTCTGCCCCTGCCACCAGTCGACGTTCGACGTGAGTGACGGAGCGAAGGTCGTGTTCGGACCGGCGAAGCGGCCCCTGCCGCAGCTGCCGATCACCGTCGACGACGAGGGCTACCTGATCGCGCAGAGCGACTTCAACGAGCCCGTCGGACCGAGCTACTGGGAGCGTCTGACGAAATGACGACGACATCCACGCCCACGCCCGTCGAGAAGCTCGCCGCGGGCACGGCCGACTACCTGGACCAGCGCACCGGCATCGGGACCGCGGTCAAGACGTTCGCGCGCAAGATCTTCCCCGACCACTGGTCGTTCCTGCTGGGCGAGATCGCGCTCTTCAGCTTCATCACGATCCTGATCTCGGGCGTGTTCCTCACGCTGTTCTTCGTGCCCAGCATGAACGAGGTGCACTACGACGGGCCGTGGGCGTCCCTGCAGGGCGTCCAGATGTCCGAGGCGTTCTCCTCCACGCTGCACCTCTCGTTCGAGGTGCGCGGCGGGCTGCTCATGCGGCAGATCCACCACTGGGCCGCGCTGATCTTCATGGCCGCGATCGTCACGCACATGATGCGCGTGTTCTTCACCGGCGCGTTCCGCAAGCCCCGTGAGGTCAACTGGGTGGTCGGCTTCCTGCTGCTGATCCTCGGCCTCGCGGCGGGCTTCTCCGGCTACTCGCTGCCGGACGACGTGCTCTCCGGCAACGGCCTGCGCATCACGGACGGCGTCGTGCGGTCCATCCCGATCATCGGCAGCTACACGTCGTACTTCCTGTTCGGCGGCGAGTTCCCGGGTCAGGCGCTGATCCCCCGACTGTTCACGGTGCACATCCTGCTGGTGCCCGGCATCATCCTGGCGCTCATCGGCCTGCACCTCTTCTTCGTCGTCCTGCACAAGCACACGCAGTACCCGGGGTCGGGGCGGACGAACAAGAACGTCGTCGGCTATCCGCTCTTCCCGATCTACGTGGCGAAGGCCGGCGGCTACTTCTTCACCGTGTTCGGCGTCATCGCGCTGATGGCGGCGACGATGACGATCAACCCCGTGTGGAACTACGGCCCGTACGACCCCTCACCGGTGTCCGCGGGCGCGCAGCCTGACTGGTACATGCTCTTCCTCGAGGGATCGCTGCGCCTGATGCCGGGCTTCGCCGAGGTGGTGATCGGGCACTACACGCTGTCGCTCAACGTGATCATCCCGGCCATGGTGGTGCCGGGCATCCTGTTCACGCTGCTGGCCGCGTACCCGTTCATCGAGGCGTTGGCCACGGGCGACAAGAGCGAGCACCACGTGCTCGACCGCCCGCGCAACCGCCCGTTCCGGACGGCGTTCGGCGTCTCGCTCCTCACGGCGTTCTTCATCCTCGTGCTGGCGGGCTCCAACGACCTCATCGCGACGCACTTCCACCTGTCGATCAACGACATCACGTGGGCCTTCCGCGTGCTGATCTTCGTCGGCCCGTGGTTCGCGTTCTGGGTGACCAAGCGCATCTGCCTCGGCCTGCAGCGCAAGGACCGCGAGTTGGTGCTGCACGGCCACGAGACGGGTCGCATCGTCCGGTTCGCCAACGGCGAGTACATCGAGGTGCACAAGCCGCTGGACGCGCACGAGCGCTGGCTGCGCGTGCAGCACGACGCCATCCGCCCGATCGAGATCGAGCCGGCGGAGGACTCCCGCGGGGTGCGCCGCAAGGGCTACGCGCTCGACCGGATGCGCCAGCGGCTCTCGCAGACGTTCTACGAGGACCGCGTCGAGCCGGTCACGCCGGCCGAGCTGGCGGCGTCGCACTCGCACGGCGAGCACGACTCGCTCGAGGGCAGCCCCGAGCACGCACCGGCTGAGCTGACCGGCGCCGTCGGCGGCGGCCAGCACCTGGTGGACCCGCAGGATGAGACGGCCCCCGACGGGCGGAATCGCTGATCCTGAGCAAGAGTTGACCGTGGAGTCGGGCGGCTCGCCGTAACGGCGAGCCGCCCGTTTCTTCGTACAGAGCGGACCGCGGCACGCGGTCCCGGACCGACGCAGGAGAGGTGTACTCACGCATGGCTGACTACTCGCTTCCGGATCTGCCCTACGACTACGCGGCCCTCGAGCCGCACATCTCGGGCCGCATCATGGAGCTGCACCATGACAAGCACCACGCCGCCTACGTGACGGGCGCCAACACGGCGCTCGAGAAGCTGGCCGCCGCCCGCGCCGCCGACGACTTCGCCGCGGTGAACCTGCACGAGAAGAACCTCGCGTTCAACCTCGGCGGCCACGTCAACCACTCCGTGTTCTGGCAGAACCTCTCCCCCGAGGGTGGCGACAAGCCGACCGGCGAGCTGGGCGCGGCGGTCGACGAGTTCTTCGGCTCGTTCGAGGCCTTCCAGAAGCACTTCGCCGCCAACGCGATCGGCATCCAGGGCTCCGGCTGGTCGATCCTCGCGTGGGACTCCATCGGGCAGAAGCTCGTCATCGTGCAGCTGTACGACCAGCAGAGCAACATCGCGCTGGGCCTGGTCCCCGTCGTCGTCCTCGACATGTGGGAGCACGCGTTCTACCTCGACTACGTGAACGTCAAGGCGGACTACGTCAAGGCGTGGTGGAACATCGTCAACTGGGCCGACGCGGCCGCGCGGTTCGACCGCGCGCGCACCCAGACGGCGGGCCTCATCGTCGCCGTCTGACACGCACCGACCACCGAGGGCCGGCACCCTGCCTGGGTGCCGGCCCTCGGCGCGTCCGGGCCGCGTCAGGAGTTCGGCTGCAGCGTCCCGATCTCGATGCCGAACTCGTCGGAGAAGACGAGGTTCCCGCCCTGCACGGTCGCCTTCACCGACTCGGACAGCCACGTGTCGACGCTCTGGCACGCCATGCGGGTGATCGCCCACGGGCTGAACGCCACCTGGTCGCCGTCCTGCTCCCACGTGCCGACGATCCGGTTGCAGCCGTCGGTGCCGGAGGCCGTGCCGTCCTCGGCCAGGTCCAGCGAGGACACGCCCTCGGTGTCCTGGATCCCCCAGATGCCCGCGACGTCCCGGACGGTCCCCGGCTCGGTGCCGGTGATCCCCGCGGCCGTGCAGCCCGCCAGGAGGGCCACCCACGCGGTCGCGCCGGCGACCAGAAGGACCGCGCGCCTCACGAGGTCTTCTCCAGCGTCCCGATCTCCTTGCCCTTGTCGTCCATGACCGTCATCTCGCTCCCGGAGACGGTCGCTGACGCGGCCCCCGAGAGCCAGGTGTCGACGTCCTCGCACGCCATCATCGTGGCCGCGAACGGGCCGAACTCGACGTCGGCGCCGTCGATCTTCCAGGTGCCGTTCATCTGGTTGCAGCCGTCGCTGCCGGAGACGGTGCCGGCCTTGACCAGGTCGAGGTAGACCAGCGGGTCCGAGTCGGGCTGCGACCACTTGCCCGTGACGTCCTGCGACGAGAGCGCGGCGGCGGAGCCGGAGCCGCCGGGGCTGCCCGCGCACCCGACGAGCAGGGCCGCGACCGCCGCGGCGAGGAGGGTCGAACGGGCCACAGACCGGGACGAATACCTCATGTCGCCGACGCTAGCGCAGACGACGCGAGAAGGCCCCCACCGGGATCGGCGGGGGCCTTCTCGAGAGACGTCGGATCAGTGCGCGTGCTGGCCGCGGGAGAACTCGAACACCCAGCCGACGAGGCCGATGACCCCGAGCGCGACGCCGATGTACGAGAGCCAGAACCCGACCGCGAGGCCGGCGAACGTGATGGCGGCGGCCACGCCCAGCACCAGCGGCCACCAGCTCCAGGGGCTGAACACGCCCTGGTCCCCGGCGCCCTGCTCGATCTCGCCCAGCGGGTCGTCCTCCGGGCGGTCGTCGATGCGCCGGGCCAGCAGCGCGAAGTAGGCGCCGATCATGCCCACCAGGCCGCCGACCAGCGGGATGCCGACCGTGCCGACCGGCTCGCCGTGGCTCCACGCCGCGTAGATCAGGCCGACGGGGACGAAGAACAGCACCCCGTAGAGGAAGAGCTTGGTCTCGAGCTTCATCGCGTGCCCTCCTCGCCCGTGGCCGGACGCTCCTCGACGATCGTCGCGGTGGACTGCTCCTGCTCACCCGTGCCGTTCACCACGCGGTCGGTCGCGACCTCGCCCTCGCCGCGCCGGTCCGCCTCCCAGTCCAGCGCGCCGGGGTTGGGCTCCACGTGGTCCATGGCGGCGACCTCGGGGTGGTGCAGGTCGAACGCGGGACGCTCGGAGCGGATCCGGGGCAGCGACGTGAAGTTGTGCCGCGGCGGCGGGCAGCTGGTGGCCCACTCGAGCGACGCGCCGTAGCCCCACGGGTCGTCGACCGTGACCAGGGGCGCGTTGCGCCACGTGGTGTAGACGTTCCAGAGGAACGGCAGCGTCGAGGCCGCGAGGATGACGGCGCCGATGGTGGACAGCTGGTTCATCCACGTGAAGCCGTCGTCGGGCGAGTAGTCGGCGTACCGACGCGGCATGCCCTTGACGCCCAGCCAGTGCTGGATGAGGAACGTGGTGTGGAAGCCGATGAACAGCATCCAGAAGTGCAGCTTGCCCAGGCGCTCGTCGAGCATCCGGCCGGTCATCTTGGGCCACCAGAAGTAGAAGCCCGCGAACATGGCGAACACGACGGTCCCGAACACCACGTAGTGGAAGTGGGCGACCACGAAGTACGAGTCCGACAGCGAGAAGTCGAGCGCCGGGCTGGACAGGATGATGCCGGTCAGGCCGCCGAACAGGAACGTGACCAGGAAGCCGATCGTCCAGAGCATCGGCGTCTCGAACGTGAGCTTGCCGCGCCACATGGTGCCGATCCAGTTGAAGAACTTCACACCGGTGGGCACCGCGATGAGCATGGTCATGAACGAGAAGAACGGCAGCAGCACCGAGCCGGTGACGTACATGTGGTGCGCCCACACGGTCACGGACAGCGCGGCGATGGCGATGGTCGCGTAGACCAGGCCCTTGTAGCCGAAGATCGGCTTGCGGCTGAAGACCGGCAGGATCTCCGTGATGATGCCGAAGAACGGCAGCGCGATGATGTAGACCTCGGGGTGCCCGAAGAACCAGAACAGGTGCTGCCAGAGGATGGCGCCGCCGTTCTCGGGGTTGAACACCTGCGCACCGAGCCGGCGGTCGGCGCCGAGCGCGAAGAGCGCGGAGGCCAGCGGCGGGAACGCCATGAGCACCAGCAGCGACGTCACCAGGGTGTTCCAGGTGAAGATCGGCATCCGGAACATCGTCATGCCGGGCGCGCGCATGGTGACGATCGTGGTGATGAAGTTGACGGCACCGAGGATGGTGCCGAAGCCGGCGAGCGCGAGGCCGAAGACCCAGAGGTCCCCGCCGAGCCCGGGCGAGTACACGGTGTTCGACAGCGGCGCGTACGCGAACCAGCCGAACGACGCGGCGCCCTGCGGCGTGAAGAACCCGGCGCCGGCGATGGTGCCGCCGAAGAAGAACATCCAGTACGCGAGCATGTTGAGCCGCGGGAACGCGACGTCGGGCGCACCGATCTGCAGCGGCATGATCACGTTGGCGAAGCCCGCGAACAGCGGGGTCGCGAACAGCAGCAGCATGATCGTGCCGTGCATGGTGAACGCCTGGTTGTACTGCTCACGCGACTGGAAGATGTCCATGCCGGGCGCGAACAGCTCGGCGCGGATGAGCAGGGCCAGCACGCCGCCGATGGCGAACCAGACGAACGACGTGATCAGGTACAGGTACCCGATCGTCTTGTGGTCGGTCGAGGTGATCCACTTGATCACCGTGCGTCCGAGGGTCTGGCGCGAGGGCGCCAGGCCGGGGATGTGCTCCGCGACGGCGGCCATCACTTATCGCCTTCCTTCGGAGCGGAGTCCAGGTCCTGCTGGCGGCTGTACTCGAGACCGAGCGAGCCCTCCTGACCCTTCGCCTTGAGCTCCTCGATGTGCGCGTCGTAGTCCTCGCGCGACACGACCTTGACGTTGAACAGCATCGACGAGTGGTACTCGCCGCAGAGCTCGGCGCACTTGCCCAGGTAGTCGCCGATCTGCGTCGGCGTCACCTGGAACGAGTTCGTCTTGCCCGGGATCATGTCCATCTTGTAGAGGAACGCGGGGATCCAGAACGAGTGGATGACGTCGCGGGAGTTGAGCGTGAACTCGACCCGCTCGTTGACCGGCAGGTACAGCGTGACCTGGTCCTTGAGCACGCCGGTGCCCGCGCTGCCGACGTTCTGCGCGTGCTGGCCGGTGTCGTACGCGTCGTCGTCGAGGTAGTTGAAGTCCCAGCTCCACTGCTTGCCGATGACCTGCACGTGCACGTCGGCGTCGGCGGAGGTGTCCTGGACCGCGGTGGTGTCGCGGTTGGTGTAGTAGAAGAGCACCCCGACCATGATGATCGGAAGGATCACGTACATGACCTCGAGGGGCACGTGGTACCGCAGCTGCACGGGGAGGGTGTCGTCACCCTTGCGCTTCCGGTAGACCGCGACGCACCACAGGATCAGGCCCCAGGTGATGAGGCCGACGACGAGCGCCGCGATCCACGAGCCGACCCAGAGGTTGGTGATGCGACCGGTCTGGTCGGTGATCTCGTGCTCGGAGCTGCCGGGGAGCCAGCCGCGCTGCACCTCGGCGGAGCATCCGCTGAGGGCGACGGCGACGACGGCAAGCAGACCGGCCAGCAGCAGGGCTGGTCGCCGCGTGCGACGGGGGGTGTCCGGATGCAACGGGGGGACCTCTCACTCGCGTCCCGTCGACGGCCCGCGTTCGCTGCAGGACACCACCCGGGACCTTCGTCCTCGACCCGTGCAGCCTAGCGCGCCGACCACATCCTTTCGTCCTGACGACACCCCTTGACGACACCGTGTCAGCACCATCACATCTCAGGTCCTTCACCGGATCCGACCGCCGCACGGTGCTGCGAGGGCGGCCGTCCCGCGCCTGGTCACGGCTCCACGGGGTTACGGTGCCCCCGTGAGCAGCCAGCCCGACCGCGGTCCCGCCGCCGCCGGCACCCCCGCACCTGTGACGCACGCCACTGCCGGGCGGGTGGTCCTCGACGCCGGCGGCCGCGCTCCGCTGCTCCCGGAGGCCCGCTCGGCCTTCCTCGAGGCGCTCGACCAGGGCTGGGCGGACCCGCGGCGACTGCACGCCGAGGGGCGGCGGGCCCGGATGCTGCTCGACGGGGCTCGGGAGGCCATCGGGGCGGCCGTGGGCGCCCGCACGCAGGAGGTCGACCTCGCCCCCTCGCACACGGCCGCCCTGCACGGCGCCGTCCGGTCGGTCGCGCGCGGCCGACGGCGCGCCGGCGCGGACGTCGTCGTCGGCGCGGTCGAGCGCGCGGCCGTGCTCAACGCGGCGGACTTCGCGGGCAACCGCCTGACGATCCCGGTCGACCGGCACGGACGGGTGGACGCCGACCTGTTCGCGGGCGCGGTCGCCCGGCCGGGCGTAGCCCTCGCCGCGCTGCAGCACGCCAACGGCGAGGTGGGCACGCGGCAGCCCCTCGGGCCCGTGCACGCCGCCGCCCGCGCGGCCGGGGTCCCGCTGCTGGTCGACGCGGGCGCGAGCCTGGGGCACGTCGACGTGGGCGACGCGTGGGACCTCCTGGCGGCCGACGCCGGCGACTGGGGCGGACCGGGCGGCCTCGGCGTCCTGGTGACGCGCTCCGGCGTCCGACGCTCCCCCGACTGGCCCGAGGACGAGGACCGCTGGTTCCCCGGCGGCGTGAGCGTGCCCGCCGCCCTGGCCGCGGCCGTGGCGCTCCAGGCCGCGCTCTCGACCCGGTCGGCCGACGACGACGCCCGGCGCGCGCTCGTCGACACGATCCGGACGCGCGTGGCCGCCGAGGTCCCCGACGTGGACGTCGTCGGCGACCCGACCGACCGGCTGCCCCACGTCGTGACCTTCTCGTGCCTGTACGTCGAGGGCGAGGCGCTGCTCGCGGCGCTGGACGCCCGCGGCTTCGCGGTGGGCTCGGGGTCGGCCTGCACGTCGAGCGCGCTGGAGCCCAGCCACGTGCTCGCCGCGATGGGTGCCCTCACGCACGGCAACATCCGCCTCGCGCTCCCCCGCGGCACCTCGGCGGCGGACGTCGGCCGGTTCCTGGACGAGCTGCCCGGCATCGTCGCCGGGGTGCGGCAGGCCTGGGGCGTGGGCGGGCTGTGACCACCGTCGACGCGCGCGGGCTGCGCTGCCCGGCCCCGGTGATCCGGCTGGCGCGGGCGGCCGCCGACGCGCCGCCCGGCACCGAGCTGACCGTGCTCGCCACCGATCCCGCGGCGGTGCACGACGTACCCGCGTGGGCGCGGATGCGGGGCCACCAGATGGTCGGCGCGACCGAGCAGGACGGCGTGCACGCCCTGACGGTCCGGACCCACGCATGACGCAGGCCCGGCCCCCTCGCGGGGACCGGGCCTGTGGACGTCAGATCAGCTGAACGAGCCGCCGCACGCGCAGGCGCTGCCGGCGTTCGGGTTGTCGATCGTGAAGCCCTGCTTCTCGATCGAGTCGGCGAAGTCGATCGTCGCGCCCTCGAGGTAGGGGACGCTCATGCGGTCGACGACGACCTCGACACCGTCGTAGTCCTTGAGGGCGTCGCCGTCGAGGACCCGCTCGTCGAAGTAGAGCTGGTAGATCAGGCCGGAGCAGCCGCCGGGCTGGACGGCGACGCGCAGACGCAGGTCGTCGCGGCCCTCCTGCTCGAGGAGGCTGCGGACCTTGGAGGCGGCGAAGTCGGTGAGGAGGACGCCGTGCGTCTCGGTCGCGGTCTCGGTCGCGGTGGTCTCGCTCATGGTCTCTCCTGGGTGCTCGGCGGACAGCCGTTCTGGTGCGTCAACCCCTGGCAACAGCACCGGCCGCGAGGTTGTTCCCGTCCAGGGTACGACCCCCGCGGGCCGATCCCGCTCAACGTGACCAGGTTCTCGCCACGCGTGCGGCCCGGGCCGCGAGGGTCTGGGCGGGCGCGGCCAGCGCGGCGCTCACCTGCTCGGGGGTCTCGCCCACCGCGTAGGCCGCCGTGATGCCCGCCGCGGACAGCTCGCGACGCCCGACCAGGACCTCCCCCGCGAGGACGACGGTGGGCACGGCGTGCGCCAGCGCGCGCGACGCGACCTCAGCGGCGACCTTGCCGTGCAACGACTGCCAGTCGAAGCGCCCCTCGCCTGTGACGACGACGTCGTGGTCGGCGATGAGCGCGTCCAGGCCGACGGCGTCCGCCACGACGACCGCCCCCGGCACCAGCCGCCCGCCCAGCAGCGCGAGCACGAACCCGAGGCCACCCGCCGCGCCTGCGCCCGGGAGGGCGGTCAGGCGGGACGTCGCCGACGTCGCGCGCGCGCCGGCCAGGAGGTCCGGACGGACGGCGTCACCGAGGGCCGTCGTCGCCGCGTGCGCCAGGTGACCGAGCGCGCGCTCGAGCTCCTGCGCCTGCTCCGGCGTCGCGCCCTTCTGCGGGGCGAAGCCCGCGCTCGCACCGTGCAGGCCGAGCAGGGGCACGTCGACGTCGGTGGCGACGAGCAGCTCGATCCCCCGCAGCCGGTCGCGCAGCTCCCGGAGCCCGACGAGGTCGTCGGCCGTGACCGCACCGAGCGCACCGCCGCCGGCGTCGAGCACGTCGCCCAGCCCGCCGACGCCGAGCGCGCGGGCGAGCGAGACCAGCGTCCCCGCCCCGGCGTCGTTGGTCGCGGAGCCGCCCAGCCCGACGACCACGCGCCGGGCACCCGCGTCCAGGGCGGCCGCGAGCAGCTCACCGACGCCGCGGCTGGACGTCCGCGTGGGATCGCGCTGCAGGGCCGGGACCAGCGGCAGCCCGACGGCCTGCGCCGACTCGAGGTAGGCGGTCGTCCCGACGAGGAGCATCACCGCCGGGACCGGCTCCCCCACCGGCGACGTCACGGTGACGGGCAGCAGCTCACCGCCCAGCGAGGAGTGCAGGGTGGCGACGAAGCCCGGTCCGCCGTCCGAGAGCGGGCACACGGTGACCTCGTCGTGGGGCGCGGTCGCACGCCACGCCCCGGCGATGGCCTGCGCAGCCTCGTCGGCCGTGAGGCTCGAGCCGAAGCTGTCCGGGGCGATGAGCACGCGCACGCCGTGCATCGTGGCACGGCGGTCGACCGCGAGCGTGCACGCCCTCGTGTGCGAGGATCGCGGCGTGAGCGTGAGCACCTTCTCCGAGCCGGCTCCGTCGGCCCTCCTGCTGCTGGGACGCGGTGTCGACCTGGCCTCCGAGCGCGGTGTCGAGTGCGTCGGCGGCCTGCCCGCACCGAGCGACCCGGACCTGGTCGAGCGCGCCCGCGCGGCCCGTGCCGCCCTGGGCTCGCGCGCCTTCGTCCTGGGCCACCACTACCAGCGCGACGAGGTCATCGAGTTCGCCGACGTCACGGGCGACTCGTTCAAGCTCGCGCGCGAGGCGGCGGCCCGGCCCGAGGCCGAGTTCATCCTCTTCTGCGGCGTGCACTTCATGGCCGAGTCGGCCGACATCCTCACGTCCGACCACCAGCAGGTGATCCTCCCGGACCTCGCCGCGGGCTGCTCCATGGCGGACATGGCGGCGATCGACCAGGTCGAGGACGCGTGGGACGTGCTGGTCGACGCGGGGATCGCCGACTCGACGGTGCCGGTCACCTACATGAACTCGGCGGCGTCGATCAAGGCGTTCACCGGCCGGCACGGCGGCACCATCTGCACGTCCTCCAACGCGCACGTCGCGCTGCGCTGGGCGTTCGACAAGGTCGGCGGCGTGGGCGGCACCGGCAAGGTGCTCTTCATGCCCGACCAGCACCTCGGACGGAACACGGCCGTCCAGCAGCTCGGCCTCTCGCTCGACGACTGCGTGGTGTTCGACCCCCGCAAGCCGGGCGGCGGGCTGACCACGCAGCAGCTGCGCGACGCGCGGATGATCCTGTGGCGCGGGCACTGCTCGGTGCACGGGCGCTTCTCGGTCCGCAACGTCACGGACATGCGCGCGGCTGTCCCCGACGTGACCGTCATCGTGCACCCCGAGTGCCAGCACGAGGTGGTCCTCGCGGCCGACCTGGTGGGCTCCACCGAGTACATCGTCAAGGCGCTGGACGCCGCGGCGCCGGGGAGCTCGTGGGCCGTCGGCACCGAGCTCAACCTGGTGCGTCGGCTCGCCGCCGCCCACCCGGACAAGAACATCCACTACCTCGACTCCACGGTCTGCTTCTGCTCGACCATGAACCGGATCGACCTGCCGCACCTGGTCTGGGCGATGGAGTCGCTGGTGGCGGGGCGGCCGGTGAACCGGATCGTGGTGGACGCCGACGACGCCCACTGGGCCCGGGTGGCGCTCGACCAGATGCTGGCCCTGCCGGGGTACTGAGCATGTCGACCGGGCACCACCTGCGGGTGGGCATCTTCGTCTTCGACGACGCCGAGGAGCTGGACGTCGTCGGCCCCTACGAGGTGCTCTCCTACTGGGCCCGCACCTCGGACCTGCGTCCCGAGGTCGTGACGTTCTCGGTCGACGGCTTCGGGGTGCGCTGCGCCAAGGGCCTGCGGCTGGTCCCCGACCTCAGCGCGGCCGAGCTGGGGCCCGTGCACGTGCTCGTCTACCCCGGCGGCTCGGGCACACGGCCGCTGCTGCGCGACTCGGAGCACCTCGAGTGGGTCCGGACGATGCGCGCGTCGACCCCGCTGATGACCAGCGTGTGCACCGGCGCCCTGGTCTACGCCGCCGCCGGTCTGCTGTCCGGCCGGCCGGCGACCACCTACTGGAGCGCGTTCGACGAGCTCGCGACGCTGGACCCGAGCATCCTGGCCGACACCGAGGCGCGGTTCGTCGACGACGGCGACGTGGTCACCTCCGCGGGCGTGTCCGCGGGGATCGACATGGCCCTGCACCTGGTGGCCCGCCTGGAGTCCGTCGAGGCCGCGAAGGCGGTCCGCCGCGGCATCCAGTACGACCCCGAGCCCCCGGTATGACGGGACCGCTCGGCGCACCCGTGGTCGAGCACGCCCTGCTGCCGGTCCGCGCCGGCGACGAGGGCGCGTTCGAGCGGGCGCTCGCCGAGGCCACCCCGCTGGTGGCCGGCATCCCCGGCTTCCGCGGCATCCACGTCTCGCGCGGGATCGAGCGCCCGGGGACGTACCTGCTCCTCGTCGGCTGGGACTCGGTCGAGGCGCACGAGGTCGGGTTCCGCGGGTCACCGCAGTACGCGCGCTGGCGGGAGCTCCTGCACCGCTTCTACGAGCCGTTCCCCGTCGTCGAGCACTTCGTGACCGTCGTCGCGGAACCTACTGCCGAGTAACATCGCGCCGTGACCCGGATGATCCAGCTGGCACTGGCCAGCGCCCGCCCGCGAGCCGCCGTCCCCGGGCGCGGGCTGCTCGACCCGTCGGTGACGCGCCTGCGGGTCCGGCTCGGTGACCTGGACTTCTACCGGCACGTGAACAACGGCGTGTACCTGGCCCTCATGGACGTCGGTCGGGCCAACTTCCTGGCGGACCTCGGCGCGTTCGGTCACCTGCGCGAGCGCGGCTGGTACCCGGTGGTCGCCGCGTCGACCGTGACGTACCGGCGCTCGCTCACCCTCGGTCAGCGGTTCGAGATCTCGACGCGGGTGCTCGGGTGGGACGCGCGGGTGGTCTACCTGGAGCAGACGTTCTCGCGGAACGGGGAGCACATCGCCCGCGGGATCGTCGCCGGCCGCTTCCTCTCCAGGAGTGGCGACCGCGTCCCGGCGCCCGACGTCGTCGCCCTGCTCGGCGGACCGGGCGTCGACAGCCCGCCGCTGCCCGACGACGTCGCCGCCTGGGCACGCGCGGTCGACGTCGCCGCGCGGTAATCGCGTTCGTCGACGAGCGAGGCGTCCCTAGAGTCCCTCGGGTGGACCTCTCGCACCTCGGTGTGCCGACCGGGCCGATGATCCGCGTCTCCGGCGGGTTCGCCCACCGGACGTACCGGCTCGACACCGACCAGGGGTCGTTCGCGGTGAAGGAGCTGGCCCGCGCCGACGGCCGCCCGACGAGCGACGTCGACGACGTCTTCCGGCTGGAGCGGGCGGCCTTCGCCGCCGGCATCCCGATGCCCGAACCGGTCTCGGCCGACCAGCACACGCTCGTCCACCGCTGGGTCGACGGCGAGAGGGTGCCCGAGGCGCCGGTGTCGCCGGCGTACGGGTGCGAGATCGGCGAGATCCTGGCGCGCCTCCACGCGCTGGACGTCGCGTGGACCCACGTGCCCGACGAGCGCCCGGCGTCACGGGACTGGCCCGAGCTCGCCCGGCGAGCGGCCGCGACCGGGCAGCCGTGGGCCGCCGAGCTCGCGTCCAGCATCGAGACGTTCCTCGCGATCGCGCGTCTCGTCGACACGTGCGAGCGGCCGGGCCCTGTCGTGCTGACCCACCGCGACATCCACCCGTGGAACCTGCTCGCCCGAGGGGGTCGTCCGGTGGTGCTCGACTGGGAGCTCGCCGGCATGCTCGACCTGGCCGCCGAGCTCGGGTCGACCGCCTTGAGCCTCGCGAAGGGTCCAGGCCTCGAGCACGTGGAGCCCGCGATCTTCCGGTCGGTCCTCGACGGCTACGTCGCCGGGGGTGGGTCGCTGCCGCCGCCGGGTCTGGGCTGGTTCGTGTTCACGATCGGCGGCTGGTTCGAGCACACACGGCGAAACGTCCTGCGCTGCCTCCGCGGGGTCGAGCCGAGCAGCGGCCCCGACCTCGCGCTCTCGCACGAGATCGTGCGCGACGGGCTGCGCGGCCTCCCCGACCTGTACGGCCGGCTCCCGGAGCTCGAGGCGCTCCTGCCGTGACGGTCAGCGGGCCGCGAGCCGCTCCAGCAGCAGGGCCTCCGCCAGCACGACCTTCTCCAGCTCGCCCAGGTGCACCGACTCGTTCGCGCCGTGCGCGCGACCGTCCGGGTCCTCGACGCCGGTGACCAGGATGGACGCGTCCGGGTAGACCTCGAGCAGGTCGGCGATGAACGGGATCGACCCGCCGACGCCGATGTCCACGGGGTCGGTGCCCCACGACTGCGCGAACGCCCACCGCGCCGCCTGCATCGCCGGGGAGTCCAGCGGGGCCTGGAACGGCTTGCCCTGCTCGCCGTCGGTCACCGTGACGCGGGCGCCGAACGGGGCGTGCTCGACCAGGTGGGCGCGCAGCGCGGCCATCGCCGCCGCGGGGTCCTGGCCCGGGGCGAGCCGGACGGACAGCTTGGCGGAGGCGCGCGGCGTGATGGTGTTCGACGCGCTGGCCACCCGGGGGGCGTCGAAGCCGATCACGCCGATCGCCGGGCGGGTCCAGAGCCGCGCGGTGATCGGGCCCGTGCCCGCGAGCCGGACGCCGTCGAGCACGCTGGCGTCCGCGCGGAACGTCGCCTCGTCGTAGTCCACTGTCGGGTCGGCGGCGCGCACCAGGCCCTCGACCGCGACGTTCCCCTCGTCGTCGTGCAGCGTCGTGATCAGGCGGGCCAGGAGGGTCGGCGCGTCGAGGATCGCCCCGCCGTACATGCCCGAGTGCACCGCGTGCTCGAGGACCGCGACCTCCACCACGCAGTCGACCAGCCCGCGCAGCGACGTGGTCAGGCCCGGCACGCCGACGGCCCAGTTCGACGAGTCGGCGACGACGATGACGTCCGCCGCGAGCAGCTCGCGGTACTCGTGCAGGAACGCGGTGAACGTCGGCGAGCCGATCTCCTCCTCGCCCTCGACGAAGACCGTGACCCCCACGCCGAGCTCGTCGCCGAGCACGCGCAGCGCGCCCACGTGCGCGACGACGCCCGCCTTGTCGTCCGCCGCACCGCGGCCGTACAGGCGTCCGCCGCGCTCGGTGGGCTCGAACGGCGGGCTGTCCCAGTCGGCGTCGTCGCCCGGCGGCTGCACGTCGTGGTGGGCGTACAGCAGGACGGTCGGCGCACCCTCGGGCGCCGGCCGGCGGCCCACCACGGCCGGCGCTCCGCCGGGCACGGAGAGCACCTGGACGTCGTCGAGACCCGCACCCCGCAGCAGCGCCACGACGGCGTCGGCGCTCGCGGCCACGTGCGCCTGGTCGAACTCGGCGTTCGACACGCTCGGGATGCGGACGAGGGCTTCGAGGTCGGCGCGCAGGGCACCGAACGCGGCGGCGGTCCGGGAGCGCAGGGCGTCGGTGCGGTCGCCGGGGAGGATGGTCTGGTGCGAGGAGGCGTCGGTCACGGACAAGCACGCTACTCGACTACCCTGGCGGGGTGTTCGGACGCAGCAACGACCCCCAGCCCGTCTCTCCCGCTCTGACGGAGAGCAGCACGCCGTCGCCCACGGATCCGGGCAAGGGGCGTCCGACGCCGAAGCGCAAGGTCGCCGAGGCCGCGAACAAGCGCCCGCTGGTCGCGCCGACCACCAAGCGGGCCACCCGCGAGCAGGCCAAGGCGCAGCGCGACCTCGAGTACCGGGCCATGCAGACCGGCGACGAGCGCAACATGCCCGCCAAGGACCGCGGCCCCGTCCGGCGCTACATCCGGGACGCCGTCGACGCCCGCTGGAACCTCGGCGAGTTCTTCCTGCCGATGGCGGCGGTGTTCCTCGTGGCGCAGTTCGCGCTGGCCAAGACCGCGATCGCCGTGTTCGCCATCCTGGCGCTGTACATCTACATCATCGCGGCGGCCATCGACGCGTGGATCATGTGGCGCGGCGTGAAGAAGCGGATCGTCGCCAAGTTCGGCGCCGAGCACATCCCGCGCGGCGTGGCCATGTACGCGGTGCTGCGGGCGTTCCAGATCCGGCCGGCGCGCCTGCCGAAGCCGCAGGTCAAGCACGGTCAGCACCCGTCCTGACCCGGCCTTAGGGTGGCGGGCATGGTTTCCTACCGCTACCTGGGCCGCTCCGGCCTGAAGATCACCGAGATCACCTACGGCAACTGGCTCACGCACGGCTCGCAGGTGGAGAACGACACCGCGAAGGCCTGCGTGCGCGCCGCGCTCGACGCGGGCATCACCAGCTTCGACACCGCCGACGTCTACGCCAACACCAAGGCCGAGACCGTGCTGGGCGAGGCCCTGAAGGGCGAGCGGCGCCAGTCGCTCGAGATCTTCACCAAGGTCTACTGGCCCACCGGCCCCGGCGGCGCCAACGACTCGGGCCTGTCCCGCAAGCACATCATGGAGTCCATCGACGGCTCCCTGGAGCGCCTGCAGACCGACTACGTCGACCTGTACCAGGCGCACCGCTACGACGAGTCGACGCCGCTCGAGGAGACGATGCAGGCGTTCGCCGACGTCGTCCGCGCGGGCAAGGCGCTCTACATCGGCGTGTCCGAGTGGACCGCCGACCAGATCCGCGCCGGGCACGCGCTGGCCAAGGACCTCGGCTTCCAGCTCATCTCGAACCAGCCGCAGTACTCCGCGCTCTGGCGCGTCATCGAGGGCGAGGTGGTCCCCACGTCCGCCGAGCTCGGCGTCTCGCAGATCGTCTGGTCCCCGGTCGCGCAGGGCGTGCTCACCGGCAAGTACAAGCCGGGTCAGGCGCCGCCCGAGGGGTCCCGCGCCACGGACGACAAGGGCGGCGCGCGGATGATCGGCCGCTTCCTCGAGCGGCCCGACGTGCTGCAGCGTGTGCAGGACCTCACGCCGGTGGCCGACGAGCTCGGCCTGTCGCTCGCCCAGCTGGCCGTGGCGTGGGTGCTCCAGAACGAGAACGTCGCCGCGGCCATCATCGGCGCCTCCCGGCCCGAGCAGGTCACGGAGAACGTCAAGGCCTCGGGCGTGACCATCCCGGCGGAGCTGCTCGCGCGGATCGACACGATCCTGGGCGACTCCGTCGTGTCCGACCCGGCCGAGACCGCGAAGAACGCACCGCCGGGACGCTGACGACCAGGTCCGGCCCCGACCCTCCTCGGGGCCGGACCTGCGTCAGACCGCGACCGGCTCGGGTTCCCGGTCCACCACGGGCACGGTGAACCGCGGCAGGAACACGTGCACCAGCGGGCCGATGAGCAGCGCGTAGGCCAGGGTCGCGAACCCGACAGTCCCGCCCAGCGCCCAGCCGACGGAGACCACGGCCACCTCGATGGTGGTGCGGACGAGCCGCACGGACCGCCCGGTCCGGCGCACCAGGCCCGTCATGAGCCCGTCGCGCGGACCCGGCCCCAGCCGAGCCCCGACGTACAGGCCGGTGGCGACGCCGTTGAGCACGATGCCCCCGGCGGCCAGCGCGATGCGGGCGCCCAGGGAGTCGGGCAGGCCGTCGAGCACGGCGAGGAACGGGTCCACCAGCACGCTGATGACGACCACGTTCGCGACCGTGCCCACCCCCGGCCGCTGGCGCAGCGGGATCCAGCAGGCGAGCACCGCCAGGCCGACCAGCAGCGTGACCGTGCCGAACGAGAGGTCCGTGCGGCGGACGATGCCTTGGGTCAGCACGTCCCACGGCATGCTGCCGAGCCCGGCGTCCACCAGCATCGCGATCGAGGCGGCGTAGAGGACGAGCCCGACGAGCAGCTGCCCGCCCCGGCGCACCGGTCGGGCGTCGGACCTCCTCCACGACGGCACCGCGCGAGCATACGCACGGCCCCTCACGCGAGCGTCTCGGACCAGTCGTGGTGCGACGCCGGCGGCGGCCGGTGCCCCAGCCCGTCCCGACGCACCAGGCGGGCGAGGGCGACGACGAGGCTCCCCAGAACCACGACCGCGATCAGTACTGATATCCACGTGCTCATGGTGGACGATCCTGGTTCGCAAGTGGCATCGCTTGGAATAGCCACTTCTGGCATAGTGGCCTCATGACTGAGCTCCCCGCCGATCGCCGGATCAGCGGCTACCGCCTCGACACCGTGCTCGGCGCCTGGCAGCGACCCGGTCCCGCCTACGTCGCCCTGGCCGACGCGCTGCGCGCGGCGATCCTGTCCGGCACCGTCCCGCTCAGTACCCGGCTGCCCAGCGAGCGCGAGCTCGCGGACGCCACCGGCGTCTCCCGCACGACGACCACGGCGACCTACGGGCTGCTGCGCGACGAGGGCTACCTGGTCAGCCGCCGCGGCTCGGGCACCGTCACCACGCTCCCGGCCGGTCCCGGGGCCCGGTCGTCGATGGCGGAGTCGGTGGGCGAGGACGCCGGCATCGTCGACCTCGCGATGGCGGCCCCGTCGGCCCCGTCCTCGCTGCACGGCGCCTACCTGGCCGCGCTCGACGCGCTCCCCCGCCACCTCGCGGGCACGGGCTACGCGCCGCTCGGCCTTCCCGTCCTGCGCGAGGCGATCGCGCAGTGGTACACGCGGCGCGGCACGCCGACGACGCCGGACCAGGTGCTGGTCACCACGGGCGCACAGCAGGCCATCCACCTGCTGGTGACCGCGCACGCCGGCCCCGGCGACCGGGTCGTCGTCGAGCACCCCACCTACCCGCACGCGATCGACGTGGTCCGCTCCGCGGGTGCCCGGCCGGTGCCGGTGCCGTCCGGCGAGCTCGGGCTCGACATCGACCTGCTGGAGTCGACGCTCCGGCAGGTGGCGCCGCGCCTGGTCTACCTCATCCCCGCCCACCGGAACCCGACCGGCACCAGCCTGAGCGACGAGGACGCCGCCCGGGTGCGCGCGCTGGCCCGCCGGTACCGCACGGCGATCGTGGGCGACGAGGTGCTCGCCGAGCTGACGATGGACGGACCGGCCCCGGGCTCCTTCGCGGGCGACGGCACCGCCGCGGCGTACGTGGTCTCGATCGGGTCCGCGTCGAAGAGCTACTGGGGCGGCCTGCGCATCGGCTGGGTGCGCGCCCACCCCGACCTGGTGAACCGCCTGGCCACTACCCGGGCCCACGTCGACATCGGCACGGCCGTGCTCGAGCAGCTGGTGGTCGCCGAGCTGCTCGCCCACTCGGACGAGCTGCTGGCGCGCCGCCGGGCGGCGCTGCGAACGCGGCGCGACCTGCTGGTCGGGCTCCTGCTGGACCAGCTGTCGTCGTGGCGGTTCGAGGTCCCCGACGGCGGCCTGTCGCTCTGGGCGGACCTGGGCGCGCCCGTGTCGAGCGCCCTGGCGGCGATCTCGACGCGGCACGGTGTCCGGGTGGTCCCCGGCACCGCGTTCGGGGTGGACGGCAGCTTCGAGCGCAACCTGCGCCTGCCGTTCAGCGCCGCGGAGGACGACCTGCGGCGCGCGGTCGCGGGGCTGGCCGGCGCGTGGGCGGGCCTGGGCGTCACGGAGCCGACGGCCGGACCGGCCCGGGTCCACGCGATGGTCTGAGCGGTCAGATCAGCGGGAGCGTCAGGGTCGCCGTCGCCTGGACGCCCTCGTGCAGCAGGGCCGCCGCCTGGACGCCCTGCGCGGCCAGCGTGCGCCAGTGCTCCCCCAGCCACTGCTCGGCGTCGTACTGCGTGGTGAACACGGGGCTCACCGGGCGGTCGAGCACGGCGCCGTCGGCACCGTCGAACCGCCACTCCCACTGCGGCCGGAGCACCATCACGCGACCACCGTCCGGCGCGCGGAGCCCCGCCGGGCCTGGTCGGCCGCGAGCGCACGCGCGATCCGCGACGCGTAGGCCGGGCCCTCGTAGATCAGGCCGGTGTAGCCCTGCACCAGCGTCGCCCCGACCGCGACGTACTCGCGGGCGTCGGCCGGCGTGGTGATGCCGCCGACGCCGATGATGACGGCGTCGGGACCGAGGTGGCTCCGCAGGCGCGCGACCACGTCGAGCCCGCGGGCGAGCACGGGCGGACCCGAGAGCCCGCCCGGGCCCAGGTCGTGCCGGATGGTCGTGTTCACGGCGACGATCCCGTCCAGCCCCACCTCGGCGGCCAGCTCGGCCACGGCGTCGACGTCGTCGTCGGACAGGTCCGGCGCGATCTTGACCAGCAGCGGGACGGCGGGCAGCCCGGCGGCCGCGGTGGCCTCGTCGGCCGCCACGCGGGTCGCCTCGAGGATCGGGCGCAGCGCCTCGACCGACTGCAGGTCCCGCAGGCCCGGGGTGTTCGGGGACGACACGTTCACCACGAGGTAGTCGGCGTAGGGCGCGAGCCGGCCCGCGCTGGTGGCGTAGTCGACGGCCGCGTGCTCGGCGGGGGTGGCCTTCGTCTTGCCGATGTTCACGCCGACCACCAGCCGCCGCCCGGCCGGCGTCGCCCGCAGCCTGCGCAAGCGCGCCGCGACGGCCGCGGACCCCTCGTTGTTGAAGCCCATCCGGTTGCGCAGCGCGCGCTGGTCGAGCACGCGCCAGAGCCGCGGCGGCTCGTTGCCCGGCTGGGCGTGTGCGGTCACGGTGCCCACCTCGACGAAGCCGAACCCGAGCATCGTCAGGCCGGCCACGCCGACGGCGTTCTTGTCGAACCCGGCCGCGAGCCCGAACCGGGACGGGAAGCGCCGCCCCCACACCTCGACGGCACCCGCGTCCGACGCGCCGAAGATGCGAGCGACGACGCCGCGCAGCACGGGGACGTGGGCGACGACCCGGATGAGCCGGAACGCCACGTCGTGCGCGCGCTCGGGGTCCATGCGGCGGAAGACGAGGTCGAAGAGCAGGCGGTACACGCTTCTCACCCTAGGTCGTCGGCGGAAGCCCGGCCCGTGCGCCAGAGCCAGAGCAGCCCGAGGAACGGGAGCACCAGCGGCACGTACCCGTATCCCTGGCCGAACCCCGACCACACCGTCTCGTCGGGGAACTCGCCGACGTCCACCAGCGAGAGCGTGCCGACCGCCAGGACGCCGACCATCTCGACCGACACCGCCCACCAGGCGAGCCGGCGCCGGTCGGTGGCCAGCGCGACGGTGGCGACCACGTACACCAGCCCCGCGGCGAGCGAGAGCAGGTACGCGACGGGCGCCTCGTCGAGCTTGGTGGTCACCTGGTAGATGCCGCGGGCCGTCGCGGCCAGGGCGAGGATGCCGTACACCGCGACCAGCAGGCGGCCCGGGCCGCTCGCGGTCGATCGCTGGCCTGCCGGTCGGTCGGTCACACGGTCCCCCAGATCTGGAGCAGTCGGAATTCGAGGAAGGCCACGGTCAGCGCGGCGACGAGCAGGACGACCGAGCTCCAGCGCGTCCGCTCGGCGAACGCCCACGCGGCGGCGATCGGCAGGATGAGCGCCTGGGTCAGGACGTAGCCCCAGAGCAGGACGCCGTCGACGTCGGGCGACCCGGTTGCCGCCAGCACGCCGGCGACGGCCGCCTGCACCACGAGGACGGCCTCGATCACCGCCCCGCCCCACAGCTGCCGCAGGATCACCGCGCGGTCCCGCACGACGAACCAGAGCGCCCAGCCGCCGAGCGCGAGGCACAGGACGCCGACGAGCAGCGCGAGGGGGACGATCACGGTGCCCCACCGTACCGGCGGGGACCGGGCGGCCCGTCCACCGTCCGCATCTATCATCGAGCCGTGACCGTCTCGCTGACCTCCCACGACCCTGCCCGCCTCGCCGTCGACGCCCTGGTCGTCGCGGTCGCCCAGCAGGACGGTGCGGCCGTGGTCCTGGGCGCCGACCGCCTGCCCAAGGAGCTGCGCACCCAGCTGACCGACGCGGCCGTCCTCGGGATCACGGGCGCCGCCGACGAGGTCCGCCGGCTGCCCGGCACGGGCCTGGCGGCGAAGGTGCTCGTGCTCACCGGCGTCGGCGCGGCCGACAAGGTCACCCCCGAGGTGCTCCGCCGCGCCGCGGGCGCCGCGACCCGCGAGCTCGCCGGCACCGCGAAGGTGGGCATCGCGTTCCCGACGGACGACGTCGCGTCGGTGTCCGCCGTCGCGGAGGGCGCGCTCTTCGGCGCCTACTCCTACACCCGCTACCGCGCCTCCGAGGCCGCCGCGCAGGCGCCCGTCGCCGCGATCCAGATCGTCACGGCCCATCCCCGCGACCACGCGGCCATCGGCGCGGTCGCGCGCGCCGAAGTGGTCGCCGCCGCGGTGCACGGCACTCGCGACCTCGTGAACGCCGCGCCCAACGACCTGTACCCGGCCGCGTTCGCCGAGGCGGCCAAGGCGGCCGTCAAGGACTCGGGCGCCAAGGGCCTCAAGGTGACCGTGCTCGACGACAAGGCCCTGGTGGCCGGCGGCTACGGCGGGCTCGTCGGCGTGGGCCAGGGGTCGGTCCGCGGCCCCCGCCTGGTCAAGGTCGCGTACTCCCCCTCGCGCCCCAAGGCCAAGGTCGCGCTGGTGGGCAAGGGCATCACCTTCGACTCGGGCGGCATCTCGATCAAGCCCGCCGCCGGCATGGAGGCCATGAAGTCCGACATGGCGGGTGCCGCCGCGGTGCTGCACACGGTCGTCGCCGCCGCCCGCCTCGAGCTGCCCGTGGCCGTCACCGGCTGGCTCTGCCTGGCCGAGAACATGCCGTCCGGCTCCGCGCAGCGCCCGTCCGACGTGCTGACGATCCGCGGCGGCAAGACCGTCGAGGTGCTCAACACCGACGCCGAGGGGCGTCTGGTCATGGCCGACGGGCTCGTCGCCGCGATCGAGGAGAAGCCCGACGTCGTCATCGACATCGCGACGCTGACCGGCGCGCAGCTGGTCGCGCTCGGGCACCGCGTCTCCGCCGTGATGGGCACCGACGACGTGCGCGCCGAGGTGGTGGCCGCGGCCGAGACCAGCGGCGAGCTGTTCTGGCCGATGCCGCTGCCCGCGGACCTGCGCGCCGGCCTCAAGTCCAAGGTGGCCGACCTGGCGAACATCGGCGACCGGTTCGGCGGCATGCTCACCGCGGGGATCTTCCTGCAGGAGTTCGTCGGCGAGACGCCGTGGGCCCACCTCGACGTCGCCGGACCCGCCTACAACGAGCGGACCGCGCACGGGTACACGCCCGTGGGCGGCACGGGCGTCGGGGTGCGGACGCTGCTGGCCCTGATCGAGGGCCGCGCGCCCGCCGCCTAGCCGTTCGCGCGCTTGCGCGCCAGGCGCTGCCGGGAGTTCCAGTCCCGGACGCGCTGCGGGTAGCCGGTCCGCTGCACGTCGTAGACCGGGATGCCCAGCTGGCGGGCCAGGTCGCCGGCCGTCTTCGGGTCCGGCACCCGGCGGCGGGTCCACTCCCCGTCCGTGGCGACGAGCATCATCGTCGTCGGCGTCACGTTCGTCTTGGGCTCGACGTAGGCCTCGACACCGACACGCGTGGCGACGAAGTCACGCAGGTGCGCGACCGTCGCCTCGCGCGCGTCGCGGTCCGTCGGCGCGTCGGTGGCGGCCGGCTTGCGGCGCGAGAACAGGCCCATGGCGCACGAGAGTAACCTGCGAGCCTGTCGGTCCGCGGGGTGTGACGAGCGAGACGGAACAGCAGTCATGGGACGACTGTTCTGCTCATCACATGGTCGCGCGCGTCGTCCGGGTCGTTCCAGGCCTGCGGGGATGACAGGATGGTCGGCGAGCTCGAGACCACCAAGTCTGCGTATGAGGAGTCTGCACGTGGCCGACACGAACGGCACCGCTTTCGACATCGTCGTCCTGGGCGGAGGCAGTGGCGGCTACGCCGCCGCGCTGCGCGCCGCACAGCTGGGCAAGTCCGTCGCCCTCGTGGAGGCGGACAAGGTGGGCGGCACCTGCCTGCACGTGGGCTGCGTGCCCACCAAGGCGCTGCTCCATGCGGCCGAGCTGGCGGACCACGCCCGCGACGGCGCGCACTTCGGCGTGCACACCACGCTCGACCACATCGACATGAACGGCGTCAACGAGTACAAGGCCACCGTCATCGGCCGCCTGTACAAGGGCCTGCAGGGGCTGATCAAGTCCCGCAAGATCACCGTCTTCGAGGGCTACGGCAAGCTCGTCGCCAAGGACACGGTCGAGGTCAACGGCGAGCGGATCACCGGCGAGTACATCGTGCTCGGCACGGGCTCGTACGCGCGCTCGCTGCCCGGCCTCGAGATCGGCGGGCGGGTCATCACGTCCGACCAGGCCCTGCAGCTCGACTGGGTGCCCAAGTCGGTCATCGTCCTCGGCGGCGGCGTCATCGGCTCCGAGTTCGCCAGCGTCTGGAAGTCCTTCGGCGCGGACGTCACGATCATCGAGGCGCTCCCCCACCTCGTCGCGAACGAGGACGAGGCGCTCTCCAAGGCGTTCGAGCGCCAGTTCCGCAAGCGCGGCATCAACTTCAACCTGGGCGTCCGCTTCGGCGGCGTGACCCAGGACGACAACGGCGTGCACGTCACGCTCGAGGACGGCAAGTCGTTCGACGCCGACCTCCTGCTCGTGGCCGTCGGCCGCGGGCCGCGCACCTCGCGCGTGGGCTACGAGGAGCAGGGCATCACGCTGGACCGCGGGTTCGTCATCACCGACGAGCGCCTGCACACCGGTGTCGGCAACATCTACGCGGTCGGCGACATCGTCCCCGGCCTGCAGCTCGCGCACCGCGGGTTCGCGCAGGGCATCTTCGTGGCCGAGGAGATCGCCGGGCTCAACCCCGCGACCATCGTCGAGTCCGGCATCCCGCGCGTGACGTACTCCGACCCCGAGGTCGCCTCGGTGGGCCTCACGGAGGCGCGCGCCAAGGAGGTCCACGGGGCCGACGCCGTCGAGACGCTCGAGTACAACCTGGGCGGCAACGGCAAGAGCCAGATCCTCGGCACGCAGGGCTTCGTCAAGCTCGTGCGCCAGAAGGACGGACCCGTGATCGGCATCCACATGATCGGTGCGCGCGTCGGCGAGCTCATCGGCGAGGGGCAGCTCATCGTGAACTGGGAGGCCTACCCCGAGGACGTCGCGTCCCTCGTGCACGCCCACCCCACGCAGAACGAGGCCCTCGGGGAGGCGCACCTCGCGCTCGCCGGCAAGCCGCTGCACGCCCACAACTGACCTCACGAATCGAAGGAGACACGAGCGGTCATGTCCGACAACGTGCAGCTGCCCGCACTCGGTGAGTCCGTCACCGAGGGGACCGTCACCCGCTGGCTGAAGAACGTGGGCGACACGGTGGAGGTCGACGAGCCGCTGCTCGAGATCTCGACCGACAAGGTCGACACCGAGATCCCGTCGCCGTTCGCCGGCGTGCTCGAGCAGATCCTGGTCCAGGAGGACGAGACCGTCGAGGTGGGCGCCACGCTCGCCGTCATCGGGTCCGGCCAGGGCTCGTCCGCGCCGGAGGAGACCCCTGCAGCGGCCGAGCAGCCCGCGGCCGAGCCCGAGCCGGAGCCCGCTCCCGCCGAGGAGCCCGCGGCCGAGGCCGCTCCGGCCGAGCAGCCAGTCGAGTCGCACGAGGAGCCGGCCGCCGCGCAGGCGCCCGCGTCGGACGGCGGCACGGGCGAGAACGTCACGCTGCCCGCGCTGGGCGAGTCCGTCACCGAGGGCACCGTCACCCGCTGGCTCAAGGCCGTGGGCGACGAGGTCGCGGTGGACGAGCCGCTGCTCGAGATCTCCACCGACAAGGTCGACACCGAGATCCCGTCGCCGTTCGCCGGCACCCTGCAGCAGATCCTGGTGCAGGAGGACGAGACCGTCGAGGTCGGCGCCGTCCTGGCCGTCATCGGCTCCGGGTCCGCGCCGGCAGCCGCCGCCCCGGCGGCCGCAGCCCCGGTGGAGAAGGCAACCGAGCCCGCGCCCGAGCCCGAGAAGGCGCCCGAGCCGGAGCCCGCCGCGGCCGCGCCCGCCCCGGTCCCGGCCACGCCGACGCCCGCTCCGGTGCCCGCCACCCCGGCGCCCGCACCCGCCGCGGCCCCTGCCCCGGCAGCGGTTCCGGCGGCCGCAGGGTCGGTGGCCGGCACGTACCTCACCCCGCTCGTCCGCAAGCTCGCGGCCGAGAAGGG
Organism: Cellulomonas sp. ICMP 17802; assembly: GCF_041295535.1. NCBI lineage: Bacteria > Bacillati > Actinomycetota > Actinomycetes > Micrococcales > Cellulomonadaceae > Cellulomonas > Cellulomonas sp. ICMP 17802. Next base: position 123,841 of record NZ_JBGFQZ010000006.1, read on the forward strand.
CGTCGACGTCGCCGCGCTCGTCGGCACGGGCGTGGGCGGTCGGATCCGCAAGGAGGACGTCCTCGAGGCCGCCGCCAAGGCCGAGGCCGAGAAGGCCGCCGCCGAGGCCGCGAAGGCCGCACCCGCGGCTGCTCCGGCCGCCGCGGCGCCCAAGGCTCCGGCGTCCGTCCCGGCCGTCTCGCCGCTGCGCGGCACGACCGAGAAGGCCAGCCGGCTGCGCCAGATCATCGCCGAGCGCATGGTCGACGCCCTGCACTCGCAGGCGCAGCTCACCACGGTGGTCGAGGTCGACGTGACCAAGGTCGCCCGGCTCCGGGCCAAGGCCAAGGAGGACTTCAAGGCACGCGAGGGCGTCAACCTCACGTTCCTGCCGTTCTTCGTCCTGGCGGCGGTCGAGGCGCTCAAGGCGTTCCCGAAGATCAACGGGGTGCTCGAGGGCAACCAGATCACGTACCACGCGCAGGAGAACGTCGGCATCGCGGTCGACACCGAGAAGGGTCTGCTCGTCCCGGTGATCCGCGACGCGGGCGACCTCAACCTCGCCGGCATCTCGCGCAAGATCGTGGACCTGGCGGGCCGCACCCGCCAGAACAAGGTCACGCCGGACGAGCTCAGCGGCGCCACGTTCACGGTGACCAACACCGGGTCGGGCGGCGCGATCATCGACACCCCGATCGTCCCCGGCGGCACGTCGGCGATCCTGGGCACCGGCGCGATCGTGAAGCGCCCCGTGGTCATCCAGGACGCGGACGGGGCCGAGGTCATCGCGATCCGGTCGATGTGCTACCTGTCGCTGTCGTACGACCACCGGCTGGTCGACGGCGCCGACGCGTCGCGCTACCTCATGGCGGTGAAGAACCGCATCGAGGAAGGCGCGTTCGAGTCCGAGGTCGGCAGCTGACGCACGGCACCACCTGACGACCGACGGCCCGGCCCCCACCAGGGGTGCCGGGCCGTCGACATGTCGACCCGTCGGCCCGACCGTAGGGTGAGCGCCATGCAGCTGGTCGTCGCGGGGTCGCACGGATTCATCGGGAGCACGCTGGTCCCCCACCTGCGGGCCGGCGGGAACGACGTCCGGGTGCTCGTGCGCGGCGCCGCCGGCGGCCCCGCCGAGATCGCCTGGGACCCCGCCGCGGGGCGGCTGGACCCGGCCGTGCTCGCCGGCGTCGACGCGGTGATCAACCTGGCCGGGGTCAACCCGGGCTCGCGGCCGCTGACGACCGCCCGCAAGCGCGAGGTGCTGTCGTCACGGCTGAGCACCACGGGCCTGCTGGCCCGGACGCTGGTCGAGCTGGGCGACGAGGGCCCGCAGGTGCTGCTGCAGGCCTCGGGCATCGGCGCGTACGGCTCCCGCGGCGACGACGTGCTGGACGAGGACGAGCCGATCGGGACCACGTTCTTCGCGCACGTGGTCCGGCAGTGGGAGGCCGCCACCGAGCCGGCGGCCGACGCGGGCGTGCGCGTGACCCACCTGCGCACGGGCATCGTGCTGGGTCGGGGCGGCGGGGCCCTCGGCCGGCTCCTGCCGATCCTGCGGGCGGGCGTGGGCGGGCGGCTGGGCTCCGGCCGGCAGTTCTGGCCCTGGATCACGCTGCTGGACGAGGTGCGCGCCATCGAGCACCTGCTCACCGCCCCCGTGCACGGCCCGGTCAACCTCGTGACCGCACCGGCTCGCAACGCCGAGGTGGTCGCCGCGCTGGCGCGCGCGATGCACCGGCCCGCCGTGGTCCCCGTGCCGGCCTTCGCGCTGCGCACGCTGCTCGGCGACTTCTCGTCCGAGGTGCTGGGATCCATCCGCGCGATCCCCGCCGTGCTCGACTCCAGCGGCTTCGTGCCCACGCACCGCGACCTGGACACCGCCGCGCGGTGGGTGGCGCACGGCTGAGGTCATCTCTCGACCACGTCCCACACGCGCCAGCCGTCGTCGGTCCACCGCAGGCCGAGCACGACCGTCCGTGGCGCGGACGCGGGTCCGGCCGCCGTGGACATCGCCGCGGTGACCGCCACGTCGGTGGTGCCGCCCCGCGTGCCGTCGTCCGGCACGAGCCATGCGTCCTGCACGTCGACCGCGAGGCCGTCCGCCTGCCCGCCCTCCAGCCCCGCCAGCAGGCGCACGTCGGCCGCGTGCGCGGGGCCGTACGGCACCTCCGCGGCCGCGAGCCCCGCGGGGTCCGCCGCACCGACGGCCGCCCCCCCCACCCCGCAATGTTTAAAAT